>CABSNL010000028.1 GCA_902479095.1 uncultured Collinsella sp.
GCACGGCGCCGTCCGAATCGGTAACGACGCGACCCCACTTACAGGCGATGCCCATGTCCTCAAACGGCTTGGAATCGATGTCCTGGCCAATGGCCACAAACACGCGCTCGCAGGGAATGACGCGCTCGGGCGTGGCTGCGGCACGCGGGGCCGGACGCCCACGGCGAGGCTCGCCGATAATCTGCGGTTGCACGCGCAGGCCGCTCACGCGACCATCTTCGCCCGTCTCGATGGCGAGCGGCGCCGTGAGCTCCAGAACCTCGCAACCCTCGGCCTGGGCGCCGGCGATTTCGGCGTCCTGAGCCGTCATATCGCAGATGCGACGGCGGTAGACGATGCTTACCTTTTCGGCGCCGCAGCGCACGGCGGAGCGCGCCACGTCCATGGCCACGTTGCCGCCGCCGATGACGCACACGCGCTGGCCGCTCAGGTCGGGCAGTTCGTCGTCACCGATGGCGCGCAGCATCTTGACGGCCGATTCCACGCCGGGCGCCTCTTCGCCCGGAAGGCCGAGCTTCTTATCGCTGTGGGCACCGATGGCCAGGTAGACGGCATCGGACTCGTCGCGCAGGCGGGCAAGCTCCTCGCCGTTGACGGAGTGATCGAGCTCAACGTCGATGCCGGCGCTCAAGATCCAGTCGATCTCGGCCTGCAGGCGCTCGCGCGGCAGACGATAGCTGGGGATGCCGTAGCGCAGCATGCCGCCCAAGTGGTGGCGCTGCTCAAAAATGGTCACCTTGTGGCCCATCACGGCCAGGTAGTAGGCACAGGAAAGGCCGGCCGGGCCGCCGCCGATCACGGCGATGCGCTTGCCGGTGTTGTCCACTACATGCGGCTTGTGGTCGTTGAGGTCACTGTGCTCAACGGCAAAACGCTTGAGGGCGAGAATGTTCATGGGATCATCGACCATGCCACGGCGGCAGTGCATCTCGCAGGGATGCTCGCACACCAAGCCGCAGACGAGCGGCAGTGGGTTGTTCTTGCGGATGACCTTGACGGCGTCGGCATAACGGCCTGCCTCGACGAGCGAGATGTAACCGGGAATGTCGACGTGCGCCGGGCAGCCCGAGACACACGGGACGCGAGCCTCGCGGTCAAAGCCGCAGGAGTGCTCGCGGATGTGGTGCTCAAAATCGTCGCGAAAGCCGCGAATAGCCGTGAGTGCCATGGCGCCGGCCTCGTAGCCGATGGCGCAGTCGCTCGAAAGGTAGATGGTGCGGGCCGTGCGCTCAATCAGGTTGAGCGTGGACTCATCGGCGCGCCCTTCGAGCACATCGGCAAGCAGGTCGCTCAGCGCGCTCAGGCCCACACGGCAGGGCGTGCACTTGCCGCAGCTCTGGGTGGAGCACAGGTTGACGAGCGCCGCCGTAAACTCAACGGGACACGGGGCGAGCGAACTCACCGCCAGACGGCGTCCGAGCGCATCGTGCAGGTCGTCCATGACGGCCTGAGCGTGGCTGCGTTCCATTACATGCAGTCGAGCCATAAGATCCCCTCTCACATGGCAGCCCGGAGGCGAGGCCGGGCGAAATTGCTACACGCACAACACTGACCTAAAAAGTTGTTAGGTCTCCACGCAGTTCGGCAGGCGGCATGAAATGTCACCCTCAGCGGTGAAATAGAACATTACCGCAGATAAATGCCATATTTGGTAAAACGCGTTAGCAAATGACAATGCCCCGCCCACGCAATCACGTGGACGGGGCATTGCTCATGGTATGCGGCCAGCGACCCTGTTGCTTTTACTTAAGCTCGGGCCAGTAACCCTTGTTGGCCTCGATCATGTCGTCGAGAACTTCCTTGGCGACCTTCATCGACGGCACGGTCTTGTTGAGCGTGAAGGCCTTGAGCGCCTTCTCGTACGAACCCTCGATCGTGGCCTCGACCACGAGCTTCTCGGAGTTCAGCTGCTGCATCATGAGGCCTTGCTGGAACAGAGGAATGATGTCACGGCTGATGACCTCGGGGCCGTTCTTGCCAATGTAGGCAGGCAGCTCGACCATAGCGTCGTAGGGCATGTTGGGGATAGCGCCCTTGTTCTCGCAAATGACCAGGAAGCGCTGCTTGGTATCGTTCTTCAGAGCGATAGCCAAGTCGGCAATCCAGTCGCCGTGGCTGCCCGCATAGAACGTGCTCTCGTCGATCTCGCCGGTCTTCTCGTAGTGGTCGATGCCGTCGAAGAGGTTCTTCTCGCGCGTCTCCTCAACCTCGTTAGCACGGGTGCGCTCGGGGTTGGAATGCTCGACGAACTCCTTCTGCTGCAGGTAGTAGTTCAGATACGTGTTGGGCAGGTACTCCGGGAAGCACTCCAGGATCTCGTACTCGCCCTTCCAGACGTAGTACCAGCTGCCCTTAGTGTGGCGGTTCTGCTCGGGGTGCTCGTCGGTGGCCTCCTCGGGCTTCTTTGCCATGAGCGAGCCCATGCCCTTGAGGTAGGAATCGGGCAGCAGGATCTCATGCTCCTTGATGTACTCGCGCAGCTGCGGGAGCACCTCCTCGCCCTTGTGGCGAATCGAGGTGAACCAACCAAAGTGGTTGAGGCCAAAGTAATCGTACTCGACATCCTTCTTGTCGATATCGAGCGCGGCGCAAACCACGTCGATGATTGCGATCGGCATGTCGCAGATGTTGATGATGCGAGCGTTGGGACGCAGCACGCGGCAGCCCTCGGAGACGATGGCGGCAGGGTTGGAGTAGTTGAGAATCCAGTAGTCCTTCTTGGCGTACTTCTCAACGTCATCGATCAGCTCGACCATGGGGAAGATGGTGCGCATGCCGTAGGCAAGGCCGCCGCAACCGCAAGTCTCCTGACCCACGCAGCCGTGACGCAGCGGAATCTTCTCGTCCTGCTCGCGCATGGCGTAGCCGCCCACGCGCATCTGGGCAAACACGAAGCTGGCGTCGGTAAAAGCCGTCTTTTTGTCGGTGGTCACCGTGAGCTTGATGTCCAGGCCGAGGTCCTCGTGCAAAATCCAGTCCACGAGCACGCCGATCTTGCGCTGGCGCTCCTCGTTGATGTCATACAGACGAATCTCGTCAACGTCGAGCTCGTCCTTGCGCAGGGCGATGGACTTGACGATGCCGGGGGTAAAGGTGGATCCGCCACCACACAGAGTAATGATCATTGTTTACTGCTCCTTCTCAATTGCGTTCTCGACCTTGTCGCGCATCTCGGCGACCTTCATGCCAAAGATGATCTGAATATTGTTGCCGTTGCGGTTGATGCCGCTGTTGGGCACGTGGTTGATGAGGTTCTCATCGATGAGGTCCGGGTTCTTAACGTTCACGCGGAGACGCGTAAAGCAGTTCTCGAGCTCCTCAATGTTGTCCTTGCCGCCAAGACCTGCGACCAGGTCGGCAATACCTGCATCGACGCCCTCTGCGGGAGCCGCGGCAACAGCGCCCCGCTTCACCGCGACAGACGCGGCAGCTTCGCCCTCGGCAACGGACTCAGCAAGCTCGGACTCTTCCTCGCGACCAGGCGTGTGGAGGTTGAGCTTCTTAATAAGGAAGGTGAAGAGGAAGAAGTACAGCGCGGCGTTGACGACTCCGAGCACCAGCATAACCGGCCAGTTGGTCTTATCAACACCAAGAACCAGGTTGGAGACCACGATGTTGATGATGCCGCCTGCAGTCGAAGCGGGCACGGAGAGGACCTTGAGCAGGACCAGGAAGATGCCGGAAAGAACCGAGTGAACGACAAAGAGCACGGGAGCGGCAAAGACAAAGAGGAAGTCCATGGGCTCGGTCACGCAGGAGAGCACAGCGGTGATGATCAGCGGGATGATAACGGCTTTGGTCTTATCCTTGTTCCCCTTGTAAGCGGTGACGATAAAGGCGAGACCGATACCGATGTAGGGCCACAGGTTGTTGAAGGTATAGCTGTTGAAGTAGGTGCTATCGGAGAAGGGCTGGCCCGTCATTGCCATCTCGGCAACACGGATGGGATAGGCGCCGGCGATAACCTGATCACCCAGCGTCAGGGTGCCGCCCACATCGGAGAACTGGAACGGGGTGTAGATGAGGTGGTGCAGACCGGTGGGAACGAGCAGCTTGTTGAGCATGCCGTAGATAAACAGACCGATGTTGCCCGACTCCTTAATGATGCCGGCAACGGAGGAGATGGCACCCTGAACCGGAGGCCAAACGATGCAGAAGCCAGCACCCATGATCCAGGAAATGATGATCATAATCAGGAACGGAAAGCGAACGCCCGAGAACATCGAAAGGGCAATGGGGAACTGCTTGTTCGAGTACTTGTTGAACACAGCACCGGTGATGCAACCGAGGATGATGCCGCCAAATACGCCGGTATCGAGTACCTGGATGCCCATAACGGTGGCCTGGCCGGTTCCGGTAAGGCCGAGCATACCGCTCGCATCGGCAAGAGAGCCGGTGGCGTTGAGCACGATGTTGTTAGCCTGCAGGAACAGGAAGAACGACATCAGGGCGATCAGCGAAGCATGGCCCTTGTTCTTCTTTGCCATGGCGCCGGCGATGCCCACGCAGAACAGAATCGAGAGGTTGTTGATGATAAACATCAGCGACTGATAGACAACGGCGCCCACAAGCTGGAACGGACCGAAGCCCAGCACGGGGATCATGGCGCAGATGGTCTTGTTGGTCAGAATGATGCCCACGATGAGCAGGATGCCGGCAACCGAGAGATACATCATCGGCTGAACGATCGACTTCGCGAACACCTCCAACGGCGCTTTGAAATTGAACTTCTTTTTTTGCGGTCATAGCGGTACTCCCCTTCCTTTTCCGCAAATTAAGACAGATGTGCCCTGGGCAAGACCGTAAGCCTTGCCTTATACCAATCGATGTGTGGGCACGTTATGCCTAGAGACCAGGTTCTCCAAGCAGGTTAACAATGTGGTATGCGAGATAACTCTTCTCGGCATCGGTAACGACAACGTTATAGGTAGACGACAGGTGGGCGGCTATGGCGTCCGCGCACGAGAATGCGCACGGATACGCCGTTTCATCGATTCGGAACAGCGCGTCGCCATTGATTTGCCCGGCCGTGGGGTCAAGCGCCCGCTGTGCGAAAAACTGCAGGTGACGAACGAAGCGTTCGTAAGGCAGCGAGGTGTTATCGAGGGTCGTAGAATAGCGCTCAGAAACAATCGCAAGCACGTCGCGAACAAGCTGGACCGAAACAATCAGACGGTCAGAGCGCTGCGACATGGTGGCGTTGACGATATGCAGCGTAATAAAACCCTGCTCTTCTTCGCTCATCTGGATGCCCATATACTCCTTGATAATCTGCAGCGCACGGCCCGCAAGTGCATACTCCTTGCGATAGAACTGCTGGATCTCGAGCAGCAACGGATTCTCACAGGAGACGCCCTTGCGCTCACGCTCCAAAGCAAGGCTGATATGATCTGCGAGAGCAATGAGAATCTTGTCGTTGATATCAACATTGAGCTCTCGACGGAGCATCTGAACAATGTCCTCGGTAATCACGAGGTTGACGGTGGGGATGGACTCCAAAAGATGTGCCAAGCGGTCAATCGTACGCGAGTCCTGAGAAGTTCCCTCCTGCAACGCGTAGGTCTTTTCGATCGACGCCTCGTCGATGGCATCGCCGGCATGACGGCCAAAGCAGAGGCCTCGGCCGATGACGATGAGCTCGGAGCCATCGTCCGAAGTGACCATTGCGACGTTGTTGTTAAAAACTCGCTTGATAACCACGGTACCCACCACAAGAATTTACTCGGAAAGCCAGACGACAGGCTCTTTAACAGCAACAGGGCCGGAAGCATGCTCACGAAGAGTCGAGTTCTCCGAGCGCTCGCACACGATAACGAAGACCGTGGAATCGAAGCCGGCGGCGCGGACCGCGTCGAAATCGACCTCGACGAGGGGCTGGCCCGCGTCGACATGGTCACCCTGGGCAACAAGCGCATGGAAGCCCTTGCCCTCAAGCTTAACAGTGTCGATTCCGATATGCAGCATCACCTGAGCGGAGCTGTCGTCGGACATGATGCCCAGCGCGTGCTCAGTCGGAAACAGCGCCGCGACGGTGCCGGAAACAGGAGCGCACACCGTTCCCTCTTGGGGAACCACGGCAACGCCATCGCCCACTGCACGGCTGCTAAAAGCGGGGTCATTGGTATTTTCTAGATGAACAAGCTCGCCGGAAACGGGAGCGAGGATTTCGAACTCGGAAGCCGCAGTCGTCTGCTTATCCGAGCCACCCATTAGGCGAGAAAAGAAACCCATGGTGACATGTCCCTTCATAAATATAGCCCAACCAAAATCAATCGAATGCGCCCATTGAGACGCTCGCGATCAAAGACTTTGGTTAGGCCCACGTCCGAGGGGACTCGGTAACCTTCCGCATTTCTTTTACGGGGGTTATTGTAGACAAGCCCAAAGCCGGAACAATCATTATGACCGGCGAACGGTATTTTTTCTCCGATAAACGGTATTTATGCGGTACTTAGGGACGTTCCTTTTAATATGAGCAGGACATTGTCAAGAGGCAAAATCGGGCCTGGCCCCAACGATATGGGGTCAGGCCCTCTCCCTATATCAGCCCGTCCGCGGCGACCTCGGCGTGTCTTACCGACGCTCGTCTTTGCAGTTTAATATCCGCCCGCGGCGATCTCTCGCTGGGCAATCCGTTGCTACGGCTGAGGCTTCTACGTCGAACCGACAGTCTGTGCACGCGTGTGGCGCCCTGGGCGCTCGCAGAAAAGGGACCTGAGGTTCGCCTCAACGGCTTCGGATCGAACCGCTTCCGGGGTGACTGGCTTATGTGCGGGGGACCGCCCCCCTACGCCTCCTCGGCCATGAGGCCGACCGCCCATACCCAGCAGGCGAGCTCGCGCGCCGTGGCCACGTTCGCCTTGTTGCCGTGGACCCCGCGCGCGAGCAGCGCCTCCCGCCTCTCGACCAGCCTCCGCACGCCCTTGGCGGCATGCCTCCGGGCGCCCCGGTCCGGGGCCTGGCCCTTGGCGAGGTCCTTCGGCCGCCCCGAGCACGTCAGGTAGTGCCACGCGGCCTCGACCAGCGTCTTCCTCAGGTGCTTGTTGCCGGCCTTGGTGATCGCGCCCCTGCGGTCGCTCTCCCCGCTGGAGTGCTCGGAGGGCGTCAGGCCGACCCATGCGGCGAACGACCGGGCATTCCCGAACCTCGAGAACTCGCCGGCCTCGAACACGAGGTCGGCGGCCGTCGCGGTGTCGACGCCCTTGAGGCAGCGCAGGGAGTCGACCCTCTTCCTCCACCTGGGCTTGCGGGCCTCGGCCTCGACGAGCCCCTCGAGCCTCGCCTTCTCCTCCGCCGCCCGCCTGACCGCGTCGACGTAGTAGGCGAGCACGTCGTTGTCGGCCCCCTCCGCGAACCTTATCGACTCGATCCGGGACCAGTGCGCCCGGGTCCAGTTGCCCTTCCTGCGGCCGGTGGGCGTCCTCTCGTCGAAGACGAGCCCGTGCCTGAGCGGGAACTTGGAGAGCCGCTGCTTCGAGCGCGAGAGGTCGTCCCTCGCGTCCTCGAGCGCCCTGGTCAGGTCGCGGGCGGCCTCGCACTCGTCGTCGGGGACCCACACCTCGACCACGTTGCCGACCGACAGCATGCGGGCGAGGAACTCGGCGTCGTTGCGGTCGTTCTTCCTGCGCCTGTCCGCGCTGGGCTTGATCATCTTCGAGACGGCGCCGACCACGCAGTCGACCCCAAGGCCGGAGAGCCTCTTCTGCAGGTCGAATCCCGTGACCCCGGACTCGTACACGCACCTGGCCTCGGGGTCCACGGAGCGGACCCACTCCGCGACGGCGCCGGCGTCGTAGCCGAAGGTCGCGCAGCGCACCTCCCCGGTCATGACGTCGAGGGAGACGGCCTTTATCGAGCGGGCGTGGACGTCGAGGCCGACGAAGGTGGTAGTATCGAGCATGGGAGCCCCTTCCATGAATGCGGCGTGGCCGCCACGGTTGGATTAGACACTCACCATTGTCGGCCTAATCCGCGGTCTTTCATGCAGCAGGGGCTCTCAATGTTTTTATGTCCTGCTCATATCGTCTCTGCCGGCACTCGGGGACACTCCTCACTCTGGTGCATTGGGGACAGGTTTGTTTGCACCAGGTCGGCGCAGATTAACCTGGCCCCATTGCACCAATTTCGTATGCGCTAGATAAAGAGCTCGCATTCCTTCCGCACGACGCAAACCTTGCTCAGCATCTGGGAAACAGTGGATAGTTTGTTGGGATCAAGCTTGCGAGCACCTCGCGGACATACGGCGATGCAGCGCATGCAGGAGGTGCACGCCTCGCCAGCTGCTCGCTTGGGGTCGCCTTTGTCGATAGCACCAACGGGGCACGCCGCGGCGCATGCACCGCAGGAGACACAATCCTCTGTTGCCTCGGGTGCCATGCGGTGACCTCTGGCTTGTTTATAAGGACGATTGCCGGGAATAGAGGGCTCGGATGTATCCTCAGCCAACAGCTTTTGCTGAATTTGCTGCGCAAACTCTGCGAGCTGCGCCGCATCCTGCGCATCCGGTCGCCCAGCAGCAAACTGTCGCGCAATGGAATGTTCTGCAATGGCTGCAACTGCCGCGATCACCCGGAATCCCGCATGCTTCGCAACGTCCTCCAGCTCTACGAGCGTGTCCTCAAACGCGCGGTTTCCGTAGACGCACACCAGAACGGCCCGCGCTCCGTTGCCGTGAACCATGCCCAACCGGTCAGCCACCACAGCCGGGATTCTACCGGCATACGCCGGCACAGAGATTACGGCCACGTCGTCCTCAGTCATCGAGACAGCGCTGAAATCTAGCCCGCTATCGGTCAGATCGACGGTAACGGTATTCTTGCCCAGTGCCCCGGCCACAAGGCCAGACACCTTCCGCGTTCCACCCGTCGGACTAAACACAATTTCGAATACGCTCATCGAGGCACCCTCCCCTACGCCTGGCAACGCGTCAAGCCGCTTTCACATCCAGCCAGAGTATACGGCACGTGGGGTCCCCGTTTTGATGCACCAAGCACCCCAATGCACCCACCCTACGCTGTCTGCCTCTTCGTTTTGTATAAATTACGGTACAGATTGTATATATTTACGGGATACCGCTGTGTTCTCCCGAGGTACCCCATCCTGGCCCGTGCAAAAAACGGAGTATTCTGCAACGTGACCACGCCAGCACCGCCGCGGGTGGGCAAAACTGTAGGGCGCCGTATCATTCTAAGTCCCGACATGGCGAGAATGACGCGCCCCTGCTCCGGAAAACGGCGAAATTTAACTCAAAACGCTCATAAGGGATATCTGAAGGCCACCGTTGGCAATACCGAATCGTATGCAGCCAACTAGAGCTGCTGAATACTCCAAAAAATGCACAGAGCACCCCATGGGACCCATTGCCGCATGGCAGGAAACAGGCCCACGGCATCCTCTAGATGCATTCCCGAGGAAATCACATTTGAACTAGCGATCGGATACGGCAAACAAAAAGGGCCCCGAGCGTAGTTGCTCGGGGCCCTTGGTTCACCTCACGCTAGCGTGCGATGCGTATGTTACTTGCGCTTGCCGCCGCCGTCACCGGGACGGCGGGAGCTGCTGCCGCGCTTGCCACCACGACTATTGCCATAGCTGCCACGATTATCGCGACCGCCGGCACGGCCGCCGCGGGAGCCGGCCTGGTTGCCGCCACGCCCGCCACGATAGCCGCCACGACGCTCCTCGCGGGTATCGTCGTAGTTGCGCCAATCATCGCGACGATCGCGGCTGGCACGCGGGTCACGACGATCGCGCGACTCGTTAGAACGACCAGCGCCGCCGCGGCCGCCATTGCCGCGAGCACCCTCGCGACGCTCGCCGCCGCGGCTACCGCGCTCTTCAAAGCGCTTGCCGCCACGGGACTCACCGCCACGGGCAGCACGCTCACCACGGCCCTCGCCGCCACGACGCTCATCACGGCCACCGCGCTCGTCATCGCGACCGGAACGACGACGGTCGCCCGCACCACGCTTGCCGCTACGCGAGCCACGGCCCTCGTCCTCGCGCTCGACACGACGACGGCCACCGCGATCCTCGTCCTCGCGGCGGCGGCGATGCGCCTCGCCCTGGAACTGCTTGGCACGACGCTCGGCACGGTTACCGCGCGCAGGCTGCTCAGCGGCACCAGCACCGCCGCGCACCTCGGCAGCCACCTCGCGGGCCACGCTCTCCACAGCCTCGTCCACGCGAGCCTGAACGCCCTCGCGCACGCGGGTCTTGCCGCCGCGCTTGGGACGGCTCGGACGCTCGCCATCGCCACGGCGCTCGTCGCGACCGCGGTTGGAACGACCAGCCACATCGCCGTAATCGTCGCCGTTGCGCTTGCCATCGCGACGCGCCTGCTCAAGCTTCTTCTTGCTCTTGGACTTGCCGCGTTTAGTCTTCTTCTTCACCTTAAAGGCCGCAGGGTCGCGCTCGGGATCAACCGCAGGCGGGTTGGGACCCACATGCAGGTCGCCGGCCTCGTAGATGTCGGCGGTCTTGTCCATGAGCTTCTCGATCTCGTAGAACTCATCGACGTCCTGCTCGGTCACAAACGTGATGGCCCAGCCCAGCTCACCGGCACGGCCCGTACGGCCAATACGGTGGATGTAGTCGGTCGGCTCGGCCGGCACGTCAAAGTTCACGACGTAGCGCACGTCGCTAATGTCGATGCCGCGGGCGAGCACGTCGGTTGCCACCAACACGTCGACGGTACCGTCGCGGAAGGCCGAAAGGGCACGCTCGCGCTGGGCCTGACTGCGGTTGCCGTGAATCGCGGCGGCCTTGATGCCCTTGCGCTCCAGACGACGGCAGCAGCTGTCGGCGCGGTGCTTGGTGCGCATAAAGACGATAGTGCGCTCCGGACCCTCCTTCTTGAGGAACTCGGGCAGCAGGTTGTTCTTGGCCTCGATAGACACCGGGAACACAAACTGGTCGACGGTGTCGGCGGTCGACGTGGCGGGCGCGATCTCCACGCGAGCCGGATCGCTCACCAGGTCGGTGATCTCGCCCACGGCCTCCTCGTCGAGCGTCGCCGAGAACAGCAGTGTCTGACGCTCGGCCGGCGTCTCGCGCACAATGCGGCGGACGGCGGGCAAAAAGCCCATGTCGAGCATGCGATCGGCCTCGTCGAGCACCAGGACCTTAACCTCATCCAGGCGGCAGGCACCCTGCTCGATCAGATCGACCAGACGGCCCGGCGTGGCAACCAGGATATCGCAGCCGTACTTGAGTGCCGCGGTCTGCGGCTTGTAGCTCACGCCGCCCACGACGGTCACGGCAACATGGCCGGTGACGTCGGCGATCTTGCTCGCGACCTCGTCGATTTGCTGGGCAAGCTCGCGCGTAGGGGTGATGACGAGCATCACGGGGCCGCGGCCGTTGCCCTCGGGCTTTTTAGCACCGCGACGACGGTTGCGGCCGCCGCGCTCGCGCACGGGTTTGGGAGGAGCGATGTGCTCCAGATTATTCATGGTCGGCAGCAAAAAGGCGGCCGTCTTGCCGGTGCCGGTCTGAGCGGCGGCAAGCAAGTCGCGGCCCTCGAGCACCACGGGGATCGAGCCAGCCTGGACAGGCGTGGGCGCCGTGTAGCCCAGGTTCTCGATGGCACGAAGCATTTCGTCCGAAAGCCCCAGCTCGTTAAAGGCGGGCAGGCTCTCGGTAGCGGACTCGACGGCCTGGGCAGCATTTGCCTCGTCGGCGGCATCGAAGGCAGCCTGGGTCATGGCCTCGCGGGTCTCGTCCAGAATCTCGGCGTCCGTGACGTCGGATACAGAATTACGCATATGTTGTTGTTCCTTATCTGCACGCGCTATGGGCACGGCATGCGGCCGCGCGGGCGTGCTTGGTAGTGCGCTAATACATACAAAAACAGGTGCGCACAGAGAGGACGTTGCTCAGCACGCTGGCGATCGCTTTGGCAGCCCTATCACGCGCCGTCCAGACGCAGCAGCTCTAAGCGATGGAGCAGATTCGCCGCCGGTTAGTATACCCGTGCTTCGCATGCCCCCACGTAAACCACAGATAACGAGGCGGACGAGGTGGGCCCGGCTGATTGTCTCAATCTGTAACATCTACAGGGCGAATCTTCCTCTACGTGTTACAGATCGAGACAAACGGTCGACACGGTTCACAAGCGTCTCAATCTGTAACAATTACCGAGTAAAATCGGTCCTAATTGTTATAGATCAAGACAGAGGGGGATTTCCGTCCAGTCCAAACCAAATCTCTCGGTCTTCCTGCAATTTCGAACATGTGGCCTATAATGTTGCTTTGGTTACGCTATATATTGCGCAGCCATTTAATACGTCGCCCACCGGGGGCCATTAATTCCTATCGCCATATTGGCTAGGAAGCAATCAAAGGAGGTATCCGTGGCAGCAGAGACGCCTTGCTCGGTCCTCTATAACGATATTCGCTCGTTCGGCGGTCTTAAACATCTCGAGATCGCCCGAATGCTCATCAATGGAAACTCTTATCTCGGCAGTACCCTGCTCGAGAAATGCTCTTCCAACCGCTCGTATCTCACCCGTTACATCGTCCATCGCAAGCCTGACCAGTGCGCGCCCTCCATCTACAGCGACTTTGCCGTCACCACGCTCAACCTTTCCTCGGCAATCTGCAGCAAGCTCGGCGGCGGCGAGTCCGCCTATCGGGCAATCGCCGAGCACTATCGCGGTCCGGCCGCCAACGAAATGATGTCGGCTCTCACCAGCTACAAGCTGGACAGCCGCCTATATGCAAATGCCCTCAATCGCATCGACAACTTTGACGGCAATGCCGTGCGCGAGAAAAGCACGCTTTACCTTATGCTCTTTGTGGCAACGGGGGCGCTCGCCGATCCCGTTCAGGGCGTGGCCACCGTCGAGCGCTTTTGCGACAGCAAGACGGGCGAGCACTTTGGCACCACCGAAACTACCGTCGGACGTGGCTTTATGAGCAGCCTGGAGCAGCCGCGCACCGTCGCCCCCAACCTCAGTCTGCTCAGAACCCATGCCGACAACTGCGCCGACATGCAAATCCATCCCCTCACACGCGATCCGCACGGCACCGTGATTGGTTCTTTGCCCAAAACCTCGCCCAGCATCACCGATGTGGGCGCCGACGCATCGCGCGAGCATCTTCGCATTTGGCTTGAGGGTGAGCACTGGTACGCCCAGGGCCTTGGATCGACCAACGGCACGGTGCTCGAATCGGGCGCGCGCGACGGCGATATTGTGATTGAGCCGCCGCGCGACCAACGCGAGCCCGGCAAGATCTATCCCCCCGTGGAAATCGCCAACAGCGACAGACTTCATTTGGGTCTCTATACGACATTCCTTGTCATTGTGGACTAGCGCGGACGGCGATCGAAAGACGGTCGCCGTCCGTCTTTCGTCTTCTACCTTCTGCGTCGTAAACGACAATGCACAGCGGTATACGTGGGCAGTGCGGCTATCATGGTACTTTACCGATATCCGCACTGCTCACGTATACGTGCGGCAACCCATGCCAGACAAAGGAACGCCATGGATACTACCGATAGCGCCTATGGCGACAAACTCATCCGTCTCGATACGTTCGATACCGCCGTGGCGGTCGACCCCAGCGCCGAGGACGACGCCAAGCGTCGGTTTATGACGCTTATTCTCCAGACGGCCCACCGCAACAACGGCAACATCGGGCACGTGCTGCGCGCGACCAACACGAGCGGCGAGGTCTTTGCCGTCAAGCTACTCAAGGACAACGCCATCCTTTCCGGCCAAGCCCCCGACCGCTCCGCCGAGCAATCGGCAGCGCACCTGGCCAGCACCGCCGCGCTGTTCGAGGAGTACCGTCATCTGTGTACCGTCTCGCACCTGCGCGGATTTCCGCGCGTCTATGGCTACGGATCGTGCGAGGATGACCCTCTCATCCTCATGGAGTGGGTCGAGGGCACCTCGCTCAAGCAGGCGCTGCCCCTGCTTCCGCACGACGCCTCGGGCGGGCTGACCACCCAGATGGTCGCCGCCGTCGGAAACGCCGTGCTTCGTGCGCTCTTGATGACCCAAGGCCTCGTGAATCCGGTCATCCATCGCGACCTGTCGCCTGCCAATATCATGTTCCGCACCACCAGCCGAACGCTCGAGCAGCAGATTGCCGACTGCTCCTTTGACCCCTGCCTCATCGACATGGGCTCCGCGACCATGGCTCTCGGCGACGACACGATCACCCGGCGCGCCGACATCTGGCGCTTTGCCACGCCCGCATACGCCGCGCCCGAGATGCTCACGCAGGATATCGAAGGCATCGCGGCCCTTCGCCGTTCGCCGGCAATCGACGTCTATGCGCTTTCGAGCATTCTGTACCAGCTCTACAGCGGTCGCAAACCGTTTGACTTTGAGTCGACGGACGCCGCTGCAACCGGCTCGTTCTATCTCGTAAAGACCAAGACCAAGCCGGCACCGCTCGAGCCGCGCTGCGAGGGCGATGAAGCGCTTGTCCAAATCATCATGAAGGGTCTCTCAGTCGAGCAGTGCGATCGCCCTACCGAGCAGCAGATGCTCGAGGTGCTCTCGACATACCTCACCGACGCCGAATCCGAGGGCCGCGAGGGCGCGGGCAGTGACGCCGCAATCGACATCGACTCCGGTACGCACCTTAAGGTCGACGTCGCCGGCGAGCGCGCGCGAGAGATCTTGGAACAGGCCCGGCACGATGCCATGACCCGCCGCCGGTTTATTATCGGTGGCGTCGTTGCAGCCGTTGCGGGGCTCAGCGTCATTGGGGCGGCGACCCATGGCTTTGGCATCCCCGACTACCTGGATGGCATCCGCGGTTCGCTTGACGACTACACCTGGGATCAGCTGCAGGAGATTTCGCTCAAGATTAAGGCCGCCGAGACCCGTAGCGAGGCACGCGAGATTGCCAAGCGCTATCACCTGCTCGATGCCGATGGGCATATCCCCTATCCGTGTACCAAACGTGTCACGCTCACCAACGGGCTGCAGGTTGGCGCGCAGCTTGTGGGCATCCGCCACGATGAGCTTCTGGACGGGACGGGCAAGGCCGGATTGACGTTTATGTTCGATGCGGGTATTGCCGAGCGCAACGCTGCGGCTGAACCGCCGAGCGCCGGCTGGGCAGATTGCGAGCTGCGGGAATGGCTCGACGGCGACGGCCTTAAGCTGCTGCCCAACGAGTTGCGCGCACTCATCAAATCTGTCAAAAAGATCTCGAATAACGTTGGCGCCGCCAGGAGCGCATCGTGTCTGAGCGAGCTGCCCGCGACCCTTTGGCTGCCCGCCATGGTCGAGCTGTGCGGAGCGCAGCCGCCCGAGTCGTTTGCCGAGGGCTTTCAGTACCTGGCAGACATCTACAACGGCGAAGGCAAGGAGTACCAGCTGTTCCGCGAGCTCAAGGTAAGTCCGTATACCACGAACGAGACGATGGTCCGCCAGTGGAAGGGCAAGGACACCTGCTGGTGGGAGCGCACGGTGAGCCCCGACTCATCGGAGACCGAAGGCACGCTCTACATAAACCGTGTGGGCCACGACGGCGACGCCTTTACGTACGCAACGCCTGCGGACAAGCCAAACAAACGAACCTGTGTGATCCCCGGATTCTGTATCTAGAGAGCGGGCGTCTTGCCGTGACGGGACCCCTCCCCGGCAATTGTCTCGATCTGTAACACTAGCTCGGCAGATACAGGTCTAGATGTTACAGAACGAGAGAAACCCCAACCCCGCGAGACAACATCTCGATCTGTAACATCTAGCAGGCAAAACGGTCCCCAGATGTTACAGATTGAGACGTTAAGTTGTGGCTCGATGTAATGTCTAGATCTGTAACAGTTATTCGACAAAAACGGGTCTAGTTGTTACAGGTTGAGATGTTTGGCAGGGACGGTCCATCGGCCAACCAACCGCCCTCATCTGTAACGAAATGTCATACATTTCTTTCTGTACTGGACACCCCCAGGGGGTATGGGTGTATAGTATCAGCAGGTTAACAATTCCAACACCGAACCACAGAAAGGAGAAGCCATGGCTCAAGATAAGTTTGACGTGGGCGGCATGACGTGCGCCGCGTGCCAAGCGCACGTGGACCGTGCCGTCAGCAAACTCGACGGCGTCCAAAGTGTCGCGGTCAATCTGCTCGCCGGCTCTATGCTGGTGGACTACGACCCTGCGCAGGTCTCCCCCGACGACATCTGCACCGCTGTCGACCGCGCGGGCTACTCGGCCTCGCCCGTCAGCACGGGCATCGACGCCTCCCAAAACGGCAGTACGCAAGCCAGGTCCGGCGCCGCCCATATGGAGTCGCCCACCAAAAAGCTGGAGGCCGCCGCCTCCGCCATGCGCACCCGCCTCATCATCTCGATCGTATTCCTCATCCCACTGTTCTACATAGGCATGGGGCACATGCTCGGCTGGCCGCTGCCCGGTATTTTCACCGACCATACCCACAGCATGACACTCGCGCTCACCGAGCTCGTCCTGCTCATCCCCATCGTCTACGTCAACGACGCGTACTTTATCAACGGGTTTAAATCGCTCGCGCACGGCGCGCCCACCATGGACGCCCTTATTGCCGTGGGCGCCACCGCCTCCATCGCCTGGTCGCTCTACGCCATGTTCATCATGGCCGACCAGCTAGCCGCAGGTCAGGTGCACGAGGCCATGATGACGAGCATGGACAACCTGTATTTTGAGAGCGCTGGCACCATCCTGTCGCTCGTCACCGTGGGCAAATACCTCGAGACGCGCAGCAAGTCCAAGACCGGCGGCGCTATCGAGGCGCTCATCGACTTAGCACCCAAGACCGCGACCGTCGTGGCAGAGGACGGCAGCGAGGCCACCGTCGACGTCGATGCCATTCTGCCCGGCCAGGTGCTGCGTGTGCGCCCCGGCGAGTCCATCCCTGTCGATGGCGTGGTGCTCGAGGGCAGCTCGGCCGTGGACGAGAGCGCGCTCACCGGCGAGTCCATCCCCGTGGAAAAGACCGCCGGCGACACCGTCAACGCCGCCACTGTCAACCGCACCGGCTCGTTTGCCTTCCGTGCCACACGCGTGGGCGCCGACACGTCGCTCGCCAAGATTATCCAGCTCGTCGAGGACGCCAACGCCACCAAGGCGCCCATCGCCCGCATGGCCGACAAGGTCGCCGGCGTGTTCGTGCCCGTGGTATTCGTGATCTCGGCCATGACCTTCGTGGCGTGGATGGCACTGACCGGTAGCGTGAACGAAGCGCTCACCTCCGCCGTCGCTGTGCTGGTGATCAGCTGTCCGTGCGCATTGGGTCTGGCCACGCCCGTCGCTATTATGGTCGGCACCGGCAAGGGCGCCGAGATGGGCATTCTGTTCAAGAGCGCCGAGGCGCTGGAGAATCTGCGCAGCGTGGGCACCGTGGTGTTCGATAAGACGGGAACGGTCACTCGCGGCAAGCCTGCCGTGACCGATATCGTGGTAGCCACGCGCGCCGACGGATCGCCCGCCATGAGCGAAAAGGCGCTACTCAAGCTGGCCGCCGCGCTGGAGCGCTCAAGCGAACACCCGCTGGCCGAGGCGATTATGGCCGAGTGCGAGACGCGAGGGATTGTCGCGCGCGCCGTCGAGGACTTTGCCGCCGTGCCCGGGCGAGGCGTTACGGCGCGCGAGGGGCAAAACGCCATTGCCGCCGGCAATATGCGCCTGATGAACGAGCTGGGCGCGAAGGTGCCCGCGGGTCTTGCCGAACAGTTCGCCGCCGAGGGCAAGACGCCGCTGTTCTTTGCCAAGAACGGCGAGCTCGCCGGCACCATTGCCGTGGCTGACGAGGTCAAGGAAACGAGTGCCGGAGCCATCGCCGCACTGCGCTCGCTTGGCGTCGACGTGCGCATGCTCACCGGCGACAACCGAGTCACCGCCGAAGCAATCGCCCGCCGCGTGGGGCTGAGCAGCGAACAGGTCATCGCCGACGTCCTCCCCGCCGACAAGGAGCACCACGTACGCGAGCTGCAGGATGCGGGCAGCAAGGTCGCCATGGTGGGCGACGGTATCAATGACTCCCCCGCCCTGGCGCGCGCCGACGTGGGCCTTGCTATCGGCACCGGCGCAGACATCGCCAAGGAGGGCGCCGACGTGGTACTCATGCGCAGCGACCTCATGGACGTCGCCCGTGCCATCGAGCTGTCGCGCGCCACAATTCGCAACATCAAGCAGGACCTGTTCTGGGCGCTGTTCTACAACGGCATCGGCATTCCGCTGGCGGCGGGCGTGTTCTTCCCCCTCACCGGTTGGCAGCTCTCGCCGATGTTTGGCGCCGCGGCCATGAGCCTGTCGAGTGTCTGCGTCGTAAGCAATGCGCTGCGCTTAAAATCCTTTAAGCCAAAAGTGGCAAAATAGGCTCACCATTAAGTCCATCTAGAACGGGTTTTCCAGACGCCCGAGATTGACCCGAAAGAGGAGCGACGCGCACTTTGGTACGCGAGCGACGGCTTGAAGGTCAAGGTCGGGTGCCTGGGAAAGCCGACACAACAGGGAGGAATACCCATGCGTTACACAATCAAGACTTCCGGCCTCATGTGCGGCCATTGCGACGCCACCGTCGAGACGGCGTTGCTCAACGTGGCCGGCGTGACCGACGCCGACGCCGATCACGAGACCCAGACCGTCCAGGTGGAGTGCGCCGACACCGTGACCGTCGAGCAGCTCACCGACGCTGTCGAGGGCGCCGGCGAGAAGTTCCACGCCCTTTCGGTGACCGCCGCATAGCGGTCGCTGCCTACTGAATCCTCAGAAGTTGCGGTGAAATACGGACTGTTGTGCCGCCCTAGGCCTTTAAACCGTCCGTATTTCACCGCAACTGACGGGGACATCCGGAAGATCGACCAGAAACGAGGACCCGACATGATGGCAGACCATAAATCGGTGACCCGCATGCTCAAGACGGCACGCGGCCAGATCGACGGCATCTTGCGGATGGTCGAGGAGGACCGTTACTGCGTCGATATTTCCACGCAGCTCATGGCAACGCAGGCGCTCCTCGCGCGCATTAACGCCGACGTGCTCAAGGCGCATATCGAGGGCTGCGTGACTTCGGCAATCGAATCGGGCGACGAAGACCTCAAAGCCGCCAAGCTCGCCGAAATCGAACGCGTCGTCGACAAGCTCTCCAAGTAATAGGGGCATTGGGGACAGATTTCTTTGCACCGTCTTGGTATTCCGGGGACAGGTATGTTTGCACCACATTGGTGCAGATTAACCTGTCCCCCTTGCTCTAAATCGGGTATAAAGGCGTGCAGCATATCGAACGAAAGGCAATTTGCATGAATGACTTTATGAAGGGTCGCAATGGTGCCGATGAACTCACCATCGTGATGGGTTTTGCCGGCATCGTCATCGCGATGATCGGATCGATAGCCCGCATCCAGTGGCTCAGCTGGATTGCCATCGCCGTAATCGTGATTGGCGTGCTGCGCGGCCTGTCCAAAAATATCGACGCACGTCACAAGGAGAACGAGACCTTTGTCGCCGCGACTGCAAACGTACCCGGCTTGGGCAAGTTTGTAGCTAGCTTGGGCGGCGGAGCTGCAGCGGCCAACGCCTCGCGCGCAGCCGGTACTAGCAAGGAAGACTTTGAACGTGCCAAGCGCACAGCCAAGAAGATGTGGAAGGGCCGCAAGACCACGGCCTATCTTAAGTGCCCCAACTGCGGCCAGATGCTCTCCGTTCCCAAGGGCAAAGGCAAGATCCGCGTCACCTGCCCCAAGTGCCATGCCAAGATGGAGACGCGCTCATAGCTGCCATACTATGGGACAAATAAAAGCCGAGGCCTCGCACTGGGACCTCGGCTTTTTCTGATTATGACAAAAGGATTGTCCCTTTGTCGCATCGCCATATCGCGCGCTTACGCCACGCCATCGCGGGCAAGCTCCTCGGCCAACGCCTCGGCAGGCATGGCCATAATCGCGTCGAGCTCGGCGTCCACCTCGGGAATACGCTTCACCTTGAGCTTGCGCACCAGATCACCGCGACACATCACGTGCGTCGGATCACGCAGTGCGCACAGGTCATCGAGCGGGTTCTCGCGCGTCACCAGAATATCGGCGGCCTTGCCGCACTCGATTGTGCCGGTCTCGCCGCCCAGCCCCAGCAGCTCGGCATTGACCTGCGTGGCCGTATGCAGCGCGAAAGCGTTGCCCACGCCGACATACTTGGCAAAATAGGCCACCTCACGCCACATGTCGTACTGCGTCACGAACGGGCAGCTCGAGTCCGTGCCAAGGCCCACCTTAACGCCAGCTTCCAGTGCGGCACGGGCGCTCTCGATGATGCCCGAGCACACGATGTCACCGTTCTTCTTTTGTGTATCGGTCGAATGGGTCTTTTCCGGGTCGAGCAATACAAACGGCAGCGCCGGGCTGATAGTGCAGGTAACGCTGGGCGCACGCCCCTCGAGCTGCGTGCCCGCGGCGCCGCGGTACAGTTCCAAGATCTCGGGAGTCATCGGGGCACCGTGCTCGATCGTATCGACGCCGGCCTCAAGCGCGGCCTTCACGCCTTCGGTGCTCTCGACATGAGCCATAACCGGCAGGCCCACCTCGTGCGCCGCCTTGCACGCCGCCGCGGCAACCTCGACCGGCATACGCAGCACACCCGGCTCGCCCACCTCGGTAGCGTCGAACACGCCGCCCGTCACGAACAGCTTGATGACGTCGGCACCGCGCGCATACAGGTCGCGCACCTGTTCGGCTGCCTCGGCGGGACTGTTGGCCACCTGGGCGAACAAACCCGCACCATGGCCGCCCGGCACCGTGACACCCGTTCCCGGCGCCACCAGGCGAGGACCTTGATACTTGCCGGCATCGATAGCATCGCGCACGGCAAGATCGGCAAACAGCGGGTCGCCCGCGCCGCGCACCGTGGTCACGCCACTTGCCAGTTGTTGTTGGGCGCTGCCCTTAAGAATATGGCGCACGATGGCGCGCCCCACGGGATTATCGAGCTTCTTCATCAGCGCGCCCGCATCGCCCGCCGAAACCGGCTTGCCCGAACCGCACAGATGCACATGCATATTGATGAGGCCTGGCATGAGATACGCACCTGCCAGGTCGATAACCTCGGCACCCGCAGGCGCCTGCGCCACAGCACTCGGCCCCATCCACGTGATGACACCGCGCTCAACGGCCACGGCCATATCGGGCTGCGGCTCCATATGTTTCGAGCCATCCAGGACGGTCGCATTGATAAACAACGTGGAACGATCGGCAGACGCCATATCGAGCTCCTCCCCCTCAGAAAACTTGAACATCTGTCCATTATTATCCAGCGCGGCAGGATTGCTGCGGACATATCGGTTAACGGAGGGAAGAGGGGATGTGGGGGGGGACGGAATACGTTGCAGCCCCACCCCAGCAACATCAGGGGAATGTCTCGATCTGTAACAGGTACAGGGTTATTGGGCCCCTTGATGTTACAGATCAAGACATTCGGTCGACGTTTCACCGGTTTGTCTCGATCTGTAACAATTACGAACTCAAACAACTTCTAAACGTTACAGATCGAGACAAAACCTCTCAGCGCCCATACCACTGGCGTCTCCATTCCTCAGCCAGATCGGCCCGCTGTTGAATTCCCGCCAGTCTCATCTTTTCAGCCAGCTTCCCCGGGTTCTTGAGTTCATCAAACGTAAACCGAAGCACCTTGTGCCCGAGCATCGTCAGATGAGACTCTCGCTGACGTTCTGCCACGAATGGGTCGACCGACCCCCGATCCCCACCATCCTGCAGGGTATACTTTCCCTTCCCGTCGAGCTCGCCGATGACACACGTCCCGTTCTCGAGCCGCCAAAAATAGTCGACGCGAAACACCTGGCTCGAATCGAGCGGGTCGCGAAACTCCACCTGCAGCTCCGGAACTGGAAAGCCGTACGCAATAAAGAACGCTCGGAACCGAGACTCGCCGCCGTTTTCGGACAGCCCGTCCGCATACGACGCAATCACCTGTGCTCTGCGATACCCTCGCCTGCCCTCGCAATCGGCGCGGAGGCGCTCGCACAAATCCCAACGCGATACGCCTTTCGCCCGCAGTGCAGAATCGGCAATCGCCAACCCGTAGGAGAACGGCGCACACAGTAAGCAATCCTCCACCGTGCGCCAAAACGACGTCACCCGCACGCCATCAACACGCTCGAGCGCGCCCGCCATCTGCGGACGCAACAACCTGCACCCGCCGCTCAACGTCACCGAACAACCCGTCTTAACAAGAAAGCGCGGCCCGAGCAGATCATTCGGCACCTCCAGACCCCACAAAAGCGCCGCGTCATAGCCCCAAAACGCCCAATCGGGATGAAATTCCGCAAGCCCTTTGATAGTCCTCAGCGCTCGCTCCGCCGGCGTCAATGCATCCCAATCATGCTGAAAACAGAACAGGTACGGCTCGGGCTCCGCGATATCGTCGGTTCCAACATGGCGTCGCAGCCACATGAGCTCGGTATTGTCATGCGTTGCGAGCAGCGCACCTTGCTTGGCCGTCTCCGTGAGCCGCGCGAGCATTCTATTCCGCGCCAACGTGTTGCGAGTCGCATGTTTGTGTTTGAGAACGGTATTAGACACTTTCGTCACCACCACGTCAGACAAATGGACCATCGTCACCGTTGCCTCCGCTGACAAATGTCTTGATCTGTAACAGGAAGACAGTCTTTGAGCCTCTAGTTGTTACAGAACAAGATCTTTCGACAGCCGCCAACCTTCCGTCTCAATCTGTAACAGTTACGGGCTCAAACAGCCGCTAAACGTTACAGATTGAGACAAAGTCAGGGCTGTAGGGCGACACCAGTCACATCCCCTACTCCCATTCTTGTTCGTAGATGTTGAGGGACTTTACGTAGCGCCCCTGGGCGCCCATGATGTCGCGGACCAGGCGCAAAAAGAAGCTGATGCACGAGGTGTCAAAGCCATCCTGCAGGTCCTCCGGATGCACCGCACCCGGCCCATCGACTGCCGTGTCACTCAGGCGCGCGATGTCGTACAGATAGAGCTGTCCCGCCGTCAGCCAGACATCGTCGACGCAAGCGAGGCGCACCGCAATCGCGCCGTCGCTCCAATGCTCCTTTTGCACGATATGCGGGTCGTAGACATCAAAGCGACGGTCGGTGCGCGTATCCTTCAGCGCAACTATGCCGTTCGCAGGATCCTTGTCCAAAATGCCAAAGCGCGAGAAATACTGCGTGTCGCGTACCTGCTCGAGCCGCTTGAGCGAGGCAGGCGAAAGCGATGCCGGCGGCTCGTCAACATACAGCTCGAGCAGCGTCTTGCCATGGCGATAGGAGCGCTCGAAGAGCAGCCAATCGGTAAACGCCATGTTGTAGGCCATGATTTCGTTTTGCGAAGGCTCGGTGCAATAGCTGAGCCACGGGTCGACAATGATCTCGAACTGTTCGCGCGCCGGCTCCAAAAACTGGAACTTCCGCAGCATCCAAAAATGGGCTATGTCGGCAATATCGTTGCCGACGGCTTCGGCTAGCTGCGCTCGGTCTAAAGCGTGGTCAGTCATGGCATCCTCCTCAAACTGATAGACCTCAATTTGAGCTTACGAGGAGGGTGGTCGGCCACGACCAGCGCGGGCAAAATAGGCCTCCGGCTGCAAACCAGATGCTGACCAAACACTTGACGAAAAGCTTGACCGAAAATGCGCACCGCAACAAAACCGCAGGTAAACATAGACGGCCAACCCGCCCTTTTGAGCCAGATACCCACAGCCACCACAGAAACAACAGGTGACCACAGCCCAAGAAGTCGACAAATAAACACCCGTACGTCGACAAACGAGCAAATCGCTCGCAAAGAGTGTCCCCAACGACTAGACAAAAAATGACTAGTCATTGGGGACGTTCTTAAATGACTACTTTACAGCTCCAGCGCCTCGGCGACTTCGGCAGCGCAGGCCAGGGCGTCGGCCATGGCGCTTACCACGAGCGAATTGCCATTGCGAGCATCGCCGGCCACGTATACCGGTGTGGCGCCCGCGGCGACGCCGTCGACACGGGCCGCAAGGTGCGAGCCCTCGGCAGCCATCACCGGCAGCGGACGACCAGCGGTGGCAACAGGCACGCCAACGGCGTCGAACACGCCATGCTCGGGACCCGTAAAGCCGCAGGCGATGAGCACCAGCTGGGCCGGCACCTCGTGCTCGGAGCCCGCGATGCGCTCGGGCTTGCCAGCCGACCAATCCAGATCGACCACGCGCAGGCCCGCGGCCGCGCCCTTCTTGTCCAACAGTACCTCGAGCGTATCCACACCCCAAGCGCGCATCTCGCCGCCCATGGCAGCGATGGCCTCCTGCTGGCCATAATCGGTCTTCTTCACGTTGGGCCACTGCGGCCAGGGGTTGCTCGCCGCGCGCGCATCAGGCGCCGCCGGCAAGAACTCAAACTGGCGCACGCTGCGCGCACCCTGACGTACCGCGGTGCCCACGCAGTCGTTACCGGTATCGCCGCCGCCAATGACCACAACGTCCAGGCCGCGCGCGTTCACCGCGGGCTCGCCGCCATCGAGCACCGAGACGATCGAAGCCGCCAGGTAGTCCACGGCATACACCACGCCCGGGGCATCAATGTTCGCAGCCGAAAGCCCACGCGGAGCACGGGCGCCGGCAGCCACCACGACGGCGTCAAAGTCGTCGAGCTTGGCGGTAACCTTGGAATCGCTCACGTCGGCACTCAGCTCGAACACAATGCCCAGCTCGCGCATGAGCGCCACGCGACGCTCGACCACGGACTTCTCGAGCTTCATGTTGGGAATGCCGTACATGAGCAGACCGCCCGGGCGGTCGTCGCGCTCAAACACCGTCACGCGGGCGCCACGGCGCGCAAGCTCCCATGCTGCCACCAGACCAGCGGGACCGGAACCCACCACGGCAACCGTGGGTGCACCCTCCCCTGCCGGCTCAAAGCGGTGCGGACCGCCGTTGGCCCACTCATGGTCGCTGATCGCGCGCTCGTTGTCATGAATCGTCGTGGGCTGGCCATCGACCGAGCCCAGGTTGCATGCGGCCTCGCACCTGTCTCTTATACACATCTGAC
>CABSNL010000029.1 GCA_902479095.1 uncultured Collinsella sp.
CCTCGGTCTCGTGGGCTCGGAGATGTGTATAAGAGACAGATCCAGGAGATCAGCGACGCCGCCGACGTTGTCGCCAATGCCGTCGACCCCGAGGCCAACATCATTTTCGGTACCGTTGTTGACGAGTCCCTGGGCGACCAGGTGCGCATCACCGTTATCGCCACGGGCTTCTCCGACTCCAACGTCAACCGTCAGGACGAGCTCTTCGCTGCTCAGCAGTCCCAGAGCAAGGCCGTTGCCGCCGAGCCGCAGCGCACTGCTCCTGCCACGAGCCCGGCTCAGGCAGCTCCGACCCGCAACGTCGGTGGCACCGAGCTCCCGAACTTTGGCAACGACCAGTTTGAGCTTCCCGACTTCCTCAAGCGCGGTAGCTTCTAGTTCGTTTTTCTCAATGACCTGCATGGGGTGCGTTTCGCCTTTGTAAACGAAAGCCTCCAATCTCCTTACGTTCCCTTTACGTTTGGTCCCTACCGCTGCGGGTATCCTTTTGATGAAGTATGGCAGCCGTATGACATGGACTGCAGCGGCGTCGCCGCGATACTTGTGTTATTAGGAGGCTTTAGTATGGCAGCACGTGCGGACAGCGTTTCGCGTGTCGACCATGATGGAGTTACGTTGGTGGAGGGTGCGACGCACGATGTTCGCTTTGCCTTCACCGAACGCACCGGCGGTGTTTCCGAAGATGCGTACTCCTCACTCAATCTGGGTTCGCATGTTGGCGATGACCCCTTTGCCGTTCAAGAAAATCGTCGCCGCGCACTCGAGGCCATAGGGGCCGCCGAGTGCGAGCACAACCTGCTTGTTCCCAATCAAGTACACGGTGACCATGTCGTGACGGTGACCTCGAACGGTGCCGATGATCTCGTGAACATTCGCGAGCAGATTGCCGAGGGCTGTGATGCCATCGTCTGCACGGCCCGTGAGGTACCCGTGATGCTCTGCTTTGCCGATTGCGTTCCCGTGGTGCTGGTGGCTCCCGGCGGCTTTGCCGTGGTGCACTCTGGCTGGAAGGGCACGATTGCGCGCATTTCCGCCAAGGCGTGCCAAGCGCTCTGCGAGGCGGCTGGCTGCAAGCCGGACGACATCTCTGCCTACATTGGGCCCCATATCCTGGGTGACGAGTACGAGGTGTCTCAAGAACTTATGGACCGCTTTGCCTCAGAGTTCGCGTGCATCGATGCCGCCGCCTCCCGTATGCTCGATCTTTCTGCCGTCATTCGCGAGGCGCTGATGGACGCCGGCGTCGATGCAAGCAGCATTGTGGACACCAAGCTTTCCACCGTTCGTCAAAACGACCGCTTTTATTCCTACCGCAACGAGGGCGGCACCTGTGGGCGCCATGCAGCGATCGGCGTGATGCTATGAGAAAGATCGCATCGGTCCTGAGTGCTGCAGTGCTCACGCTCACGCTGTGCGCCTGCTCCTCGGGATCTTCCACGTCTTCTATTACCGTGGCCGGTTCGACCACGTGCCTTCCCATTGCCGAGATCGCAGCCGAGGGCTTTAAGGAAGAGACCGGCATCGACGTGCTCGTCTCCGGCCTTGGCTCCTCTGCGGGTATCGAGGCTGTCAGCAACGGCACGGCCGACATCGCCAGTTCGTCTCGTGGCCTCAATGCCGACGAGCAGGATTTGGGCTTGACCCCGATCGTAATCGCGCACGACGGCATCGCAGTCATCGTGAACGACGACAACCCGGTCGACAATCTCTCGATCGAGCAGCTCCGCGATATTTATGCCGGCAAGATCACCAACTGGAAGGAAGTCGGCGGAGAGGACCTGAAGATTCAGGTTATCAACCGCGATGAGGCGTCCGGTACGCGCGAGGCCTTTCGTACCATCGTAATGGACGGCACGTCGTTCGATCGCCGCTCGGCCGTTCTTTCGGGCACGGGTCAGGTACGCGATGTCGTGTCCCGCTCGCGTGGCGCCATTGGCTACATCTCGCTGGGTTTTGTCGAGAGCCTCAACGCCAAGACCTCGGTCAAGGCCGTTTCGGTCAACCATGTCGAGGCATCCGAGAAGACGGTCGCAAGTGGCGGCTATCCCATCTCGCGCGACCTTTACTTCTTTGTGAAGGGTACGCCTTCGCAGCGGGCGCAGGACTACATTGACTATGTGACGTCCGAGAAGATGGACAAGCAGATTCGCGAGGCGGGCTTTATTCCCGTCACCAACGACGGAAAGGGGAGTGAGTAACGTGGAAGCACAGGAAACCCCCCAGATTGAGCAGGAGGCTCAGGCGCCCAAAAAGCGTGAGTTGGCGTTGGTGTCGCGCGGCACCTATCTCAAGGAGAAGGCGTTGCAGTGGATCTTCTTTGCCTGCGCGTTCTTGGCGGTCGTCACCGTCATCCTGATTTTTGTCTTTACCACGTACTCGGCGCTGCCGGTCTTTACCGACATCGGTCTGGCGGACTTCTTTAGCTTTACGTGGGCGCCCTCCGAGGGTCACTACGGCATCATGTCGCTGCTGGCGGGCTCTGGCCTGGTGACGGTCGGTGCGCTCGCCATGGGCGTGCCCCTGGGTGTGGGCACGGCCGTGTATCTGGTCGAGATCGCCAGCAAGCGCGTGCGCAGGCTCATCAGCCCCGCCGTCGACCTGCTGGCGGGCATCCCCTCCATCATCTACGGCTTCTTTGGCATGGTCATCATCCGCCCGTTTATCGCCCAGCTGACCGGCGGCCTTGGATTTGGCGCACTGACGGCGTGGTTCGTGCTCGCCATCATGATCGTCCCTACCATCACCACGCTCACCATCGATGCCCTCAATTCCATTCCCATGGGCATTCGCGAGGCGTCCTATGCCATGGGCGCCACCAAGTGGCAGACCATCTACAAGGTCGTGCTTCCTGCAGCCAAGCTGGGCATTGTCGATGCGATTGTCTTGGGTATGGGGCGTGCCATCGGTGAGACCATGGCCGTGCTGATGGTCGTGGGCAACGCCCCGGTCATTCCGGATAGCATCTCGAGCCCCATCTCGACGCTCACGAGTCAGATTGCGCTCGACATGAGTTATTCCTCGGGCCTGCACCGCTCGGCTCTGTTCGGCATGGGCGTTGTCCTGTTTATCATCTCCGCTGCACTGGTGGGTATCGTCCGTCTGATTTCCAAGAAGAAGAGGGGGTAGGCTATGTCCGATTCCGTTGACACGACGGTCGATACGACCTCGTCGCGCGAGCGCATCAAGCGTGCCCTTTCTCATGGTAAGAAGGGCTGCATCAACAAGGACCTGTCCAACAAGATTATGCTCGGCGTGTTTCGCGCCGCGGCCTATATCACCACCCTGGTGTTGCTCGCCATCATCGCTTACGTGGTCATCAACGGTCTTCCGCATATCTCGCTCGACTTTATCTTCGGCTGGCCGCAGGGTGTAAACGCCGAGGGTGGCATCTGGCCCACGATCGTCTCGACCATCTACGTGACGGTGCTCGCCATGCTCATCTGCACGCCGGTTGCCGTCTTGGCTGCGGTCTATCTGGCCGAGTACGCCAAACAGGGCAAGATTGTCGACATCATTCGCTATGCTGCCGATGCCCTGGCCTCGGTGCCCTCTATTGTTATGGGCCTCTTTGGCTACGCCTTGTTTGTTGAGGCCATGGGCCTGGGCCTTTCGATGGTCTCGGCCGCCCTGGCGCTGGCGCTTCTGATGCTGCCCATCGTCATGCGCACCACCGAGGAGGCAATCCGCGCCGTTCCGCGCTATATCCGTTGGGGCGCATATGGCCTGGGCGCCACCAAGTGGCAGGTCGTCTCCAAGATCGTGCTTCCTTCGGCCTTTGGCCGCATCGCCACCGGTATCGTCCTTGCCATCGGCCGCGCCATCGGCGAGACCGCCGTGGTGCTCTACACCATGGGTCAGGCCATCAACCTGCCTATTTCGCCGCTCGATTCCGGTCGTCCCATGACCGTTCACCTCTATTTGCTTGCCAATGACGGCATCAACATGAACGCAGCCTACGGCACCGCGCTTTTGCTGATGGCGATTATTCTGGCCTTCAACCTGTTTGCGCGTTATCTGTCGCGCAAGCGCCGCTAGTTAAGGAGTCCCATGTCCGTCTATCAGTCCGCTCCCACGCCGGAGCAAGCGGCCATCACGGCCAAGGATTTCAACTTTTGGTACGGTGACTTTCATGCGCTGACGGGGCTCGACCTCAACATCGCCAAAAATGCCATCACCTCGTTTATCGGTCCTTCGGGCTGCGGTAAATCGACGTTTTTGCGCTGCATCAACCGCATGAACGACCTTATCGAGGGCACCCGCGTCGAGGGCACCATGACGCTCGACGGCAACGATATCTATGCCGAGGGCGTCGACCCGGTCGACCTTCGCCGTCGCGTGGGCATGATCTTTCAGCAGCCCAACCCGTTTCCCAAATCCATCTACGAGAATGTCGCTTTTGGCCCTCGTCTGCAGGGCGTGACTAGCAAAAGCGACCTCGATGACATCGTGGAAGAATCGCTCAAGCGCGCCAACCTCTGGAAAGAGGTATCCAATCAGCTCAACAAAGATGGTTTGGCGCTTTCGGGCGGTCAGCAGCAGCGTCTGTGCATCGCACGTGTGCTTGCGGTGCAGCCCGATGTCCTTCTGATGGACGAGCCCTGCTCCGCCATCGACCCTACGTCCGTCTCCAAGGTCGAGGATTTGATGGCCGAGCTGGCGCCCGAGATGACGATTATCATCGTCACACATTCAATGCAGCAGGCAGCTCGTATTAGCGACTACACCGCCTTCTTCTTGCAGGAGGTTGCCGGCGAGCCCGCCACGCTCATCGAGTATGGTCAAACCGACGCGATCTTCACCAGCCCGGCGGATTCGCGGACGGAAGACTATATCACCGGCCGCTTTGGCTGATCGGCGCGACTAGTCCCAAGCCGATCGGACCTGGTCCGGTGCGTATTCACTGTGCGGGCGGCATGACCGCACCCAACTGATTGGAGTGAACCATGCGCAAACTGTTTTCCCGTCAGCTCGTCGAGGCTCGTCACGAGATGTTGAGCATCTACGAGGCTGTAGACCTGGCTCTTCACGACGCCGTGAAGGCCTATGTGACCGACGACCGCAAGCTCGCCACCAAGACCAAGAAGCGCACGCTTTCGATTGACGCGCGCTGCGCCAACTTGGAGGCCGTGTGCTACAACCTGATCGCTACGCAGTCGCCGGTCGCCTCCGACTTCCGCTTGCTGCAGACGATCATCTACGTCGACTTTAACCTGCAGCGCATGACCGATAAGGTTCGCCAGATCTGCCGCGCCACGCGTCACATGGTCAAGGCCGACATCTCGCTGCCTCAGGAACTCGTCGGTACGGTTGAGGCCGAGGCCGAAGCTGTTTACCAGGTGCTGGGTTCGTCGCTGTCCGCGCTCGTCACTAACGACATGTCCATCATCTGCAGCCTGGCCGCCGAGGACGAGCCGGTGCATGCGGCGTACGAGAAGTTCTTCCGCACCTTTAATCGTATGGATACGGGCGATTTTATGGACGACGACAGCAACTATGACGATCTGCGTCGCGCCATCATGGTCTCGCGCTACCTCGATCGCATCGCCTCGATTTCCATCGATGCCGCCTGCCGTCTGACCTTCCTTTTGACCGGCCAACGTATGACTGCCGGCGATATCGCCCGCACGGACGAGGATGAGCTCGAGAGCATGCGCGTGCCTTCGGGCGAGGGCGTTATCATGAGGCCTGCCGTCGACGCACGCTTTGTTGCCAAGGTGCCCGCTAACGAGGTGAGCGAGGGTCTTCGCTACCTGTTGGATCATCTTGAGGACGAGGATGATGGTGAGGACGACGAGGAGTAGGGTAGCCCCATTCGTTGAGAGATTGTAAATACCTAAGGGAGCGCGGCCTTGCGGATGCGGGGCCGCGCTCTTGCGCTAGCATGGGACTACTTGTTGTGCTGTTAGCGGAGGCGATTGGCAATGGATAACTATTTGAATGTAATGCGCGCTCGCCGCGAGCAGATACTCGAGCGCTTCTATGCCGCGCTCGATCGCGCTGGGAGGCCCCACGATGCCGCGCGTCTGATTGCCGTGTCCAAGACCGTTGGCGTCGATGAGACTATCACGGCCATCCAGGTTGGATATCGCCATTTTGCCGAGAACCGCCCGCAAGAACTCGTCCGCAAGCTTACAGGTCTGGCGGAGTATCCGGAGCTGCCCGAGGTGCGCTTCGATATGATTGGCAACCTTCAGACCAACAAGATTAACGCGGTGTTGGGCTCTGCCGAGCTGATTCATTCGGTTGGTTCGCTTCATCTGGCGCAGGCGATCTCGAGCCGTGCCATTCGCAAGATCGAAGCGGGCGAGCTCGCCGCCCCCCAGCAGGTGCTGATCGAGGTCAACGTGAGCGGCGAGGAGTCCAAGGGCGGCTTTTCGCCCGATGAGATTCGTGGCGTTGCTGGCGAGCTTTCGGAACTTGAGGGAATTTGTGTGCAGGGCCTTATGACTATGGCCCCTCGGGGGAACAAGGATGTGGCGCGTCGCACCTTTGCCGGGCTGCGAGAGCTGAGGAATGAGCTGGAGGCGGCGCATCCCGATCTGAGGCTGCCCGAGCTTTCTTGCGGCATGAGCGAGGACTTTGAGCCTGCCCTTGAGGAGGGCTCTACGCTCGTTCGCCTGGGCAGGGTAGTATTTAGCCCGGAGTTTGCAGTAAAATAGGGCTCTGAAGTGCGCACTGGTTTACAGAGCGCCTGCACTAAACCGTGAGAGGACACAACCATGGGCTTCCTTGACGAGATTAAAAATAAGATGCACCTGGGCGGCCAGCAGGGTTACGACCAGGGCTATGACCAGGATGACGACTACGGCTACGATGACGGCTACGACGATGGCTATCAGAACAACGGTTACAGCGGCGCCTCGGGCGAGGGCTTCTATACCCAGGACGAGCCGAGTAACGGCCTGCTGGGCCAGACGCGCCGCGGTGAGGCCGAGTCTGTAGCGGTGTACACGCGCTCCGGCCAGCTGGTCGGCGATGACTCCCGTCATGCAACGACGTACAATCCGCCGTCGCGTTCTCAGGATAGTGTCGCGGGCGGCTATCGTCCCGGCGCTTACGACACGCCGTCGAGCTATGCCGAGAGCGCTCGCGCTCGCGCCGCGGCACCTGCGCCCGCTCCTGCGCCGAGCGACGCCTCGGCCTATGCGAGCAACATCATTAACGCCACGCCGCAGCTGCCTGCCTATGTTCTGCGTCCCGAGAGCTATGACGATGTCGAGACCGTTGTCCGCCGTGTGCGCACCAAGCAGCCCGTTGCGCTGATTTTTGTTGGCGTTCGCACCGAGGTCGCCAAGCGTGTCCTGGACTTTAGCTATGGCTTTGCCTGCGGCCTGGGCGCTACGGTCAAAGAGGTGGGCGATCGCGTGTTTATGGTGCTGCCCGCCGGCTGCGAGGTCAAGGATTCGGACCTCAAGAAGCTGCGCGCCGACGGCTACCTTAAGTAAACCCAAGACGAGGAGATTCCCATCAACATCTACACCATTGTTCAGCTGGTCAACACGCTGTTCAACTTCTACTCCACGCTCATTGTGGTCTATTGCTTTATGACGTGGATTCCCATGAAGCAGGGCGGCCTGCTGCAGGATATCGCCGCGGTGCTCGATAGCGTCTGCGGTCCGTGGCTCAACCTGTTTCGTCGGTTTATTCCGCCGATGGGTGGCGTTGATTTTTCGCCGGTCGTTGCAATTATTGCGTTGCAGTTGGTGCAGAGGCTGATTCTGCAGCTTCTTATAGGTATACTCGTATAGAACTGGCTCAGTAACTCATGTCGGGCGCCCAGCGCCGAGGCGATGAAAAAGGAGAACTTGTTATGGCTATTACCCCTGCTGACATCCAGACTCAGACTTTCTCTGAGGCCAAGCGCGGCTACGATCCCGCCGAGGTCGACGTCTTTTTGGAGACGCTGTCCTCCGAGGTTGACGCTATGCTTGCCAAGATTGTCGATCTTAAGGGTCGTCTGACTGCCACCGAGCAGCAGCTTGCTGACACGCAGGCTCAGCTTGCCCAGGCTCAGGACGCTGCCGCTCAGGCCGTTCCCGCCGCTCCTGTGGCCGCTCCCGCACCCGACTTCTCCGCTCAGGAGCGCCAGATCTCCGCTGCGCTGATCGCTGCCCAGCAGACCGCCGAGGGCATCGTCAACGACGCTAACGAGAACGCTGAGCGCATCCGCAATGAAGCCGACGCCAAGGCCCGCGAGGTCATCCGTCAGGCCCTGACCGAGAAGCAGGCCGAGCTCGAGGAGATCGACCGTCTGAAGGCTTCCCGTGAGGAGTTCAAGGCTGAGTACCTCAAGCTCATCCAGCACTTCATGGACGATGCCCAGAATTCCTTCCCCGCTGATCTTATGGCCTCCACGCCGGTCGGTTCTGCCGCTTCTCCTGCGGTGACCGTTCCCGCCGCCGAGCCGCTGCCTGTCGCTGATCCGGTTGTCCCCGTGGCCGATCCTTTCGCTCCGATCGACAACTTCACTGCCGACGACCTGGACTAACATTCGGCCTACAATTTAGTGCCTAGAAAGGACCCGCAGCTTGCGGGTCCTTTTTTATGACTGTGCCGGGGTGCGTAACATTAAAAACCGAGCCCTGCACATAGTGGCGCAGAACTCGGCGAGCGGGTGAGCGGTCAAGGGTAGGTTTTAAGGCATGTCCCAAAAATCTACTTGAGGAGGAAGTCGGAGAGGGGAATGGTGCGGGCCTCGCGATGCTCGGGATCAGCGATGTGGTCGGCGGGATAGCCACAGACGAGCATGTGATAGGGATAGACGCCCTCGGGCATGTTGAACTGCTCTTGTGCCACCTCAGGCTTAAAATGGCATACCCAGCACGTTCCCAGGCCCTGCTCGGTGGCCTCCATCATCATCTGATCACACACGATGGACGTATCGATTTCGCTGGAATTCATCTGATCATACGGGCGCACCCAAGCATCATCGGTAACGCTGCAAATAAGGAAGACAAGCGGAGCCCCAAAGATAGACCCATCACGAGCAAACCGAGGCTGACAAGCAGCAGCCTTCTCCAGAAGCTCGGGCGTATCCAGCACCATCACACGAGAAGGATGATTATTACAAGCAGAGGGAGCAATCCGCCCAGCCTCAACAATGGCATCCACCACAGCCTGCTCAACAGACCGAGCCTCAAATTCACGACAAGAATACCGACCCCGAGCCAGATCCAAATAAGACATACAAGCCCTCCAACAATTAAAAATCAAACAAACCCAAAGTAACCCAAACAGTACCCAAAGCAGCAATCAGCCAAACGCTCATCGAGGGCCAAAGTGTCCGAACGGATACCAAAGGTCCCTTCAGCCAAACCCCCATTGCGCTATAACTATCAGCCAAAGTTCCCAATGGTGGTACGTAAGGGAGCGGGCCCGGCCACTAATAACCTTTTGAACGACTCTGCTTGCAGCCGGAGTGAAAAAGGTTATTAGTGGCCGGCCCCGCGACCGCCGGGACACGTACCCCCAATTAACTGTTCTTCATGACAATCGAATCCACGACATCGGCCACATTCTCGCAGCAGTCGGCGCAGTACTCCAGGAAGGCGTAGACGTCACGCCAGGCGATGACCTCGAGCGGGTCCTTGCCGTTGACGTGCAGGTTGCGCATGGCGTTGATGTAGAGATCGTCGGCCTCGGACTCGATGGTGTTGATCTGGATGACGAGCTCGCGCAGGGTCTTGGACTTGCGGTAGTTGGGCAGCTCGACCATCAGGTCCTTCATGGCGCGGCAGGCGTCGGTCACCTTGTGGGCGATGACGATGGCATCGGGGTGGATGCTCTGGATGTTGGTGAAGTAGACGCGTTGCACGACGCCCTCGATACGATCAAGCACGGTGTCGAGCGCGCAGCTCATCAGGTCCAGATCCTCGCGCTCAAGCGGGGTGATAAAGGCAGTGAGCAAGGCATCCTCGAGCTCATGGTGCTTCTTGTCGGCCGCATGCTCAATCGCATGCATCTTATCGAGCATGTCGTGGATCTGCGCGGGATCAAAGTTCTCAAAAATCTTGATGAGCAACTCTGCGGCTTGGACGGCAAGGTCGGCGCAGGCGACGTAGTTGTCAAAGTAGAACGAATCGGGTTTCTTTGCCATGGGTGGGTCCTTTCGAGGCGAAGACGGGTTGGCGAGGTATTACGGTCCGGATGGACGCTCGGTTTGACTAGATGAACATCATGAACAGCTTGGCCATGACAAAGCTGATGAGTCCGCAGGCGGGGAAGGTGAAGAACCAGGTGAACATCATGTCCTTGACCACGCCGAAGTTGATGGCCGAAAGGCGCTTAACGGCGCCGACGCCCATGATGGCGCAGGTCTTGATGTGGGTGGAGGACACGGGGATACCGGTAAGGGTGGCAAGCAGCAGATTCGCGGCGCCTGCGAGGTCGGCAGAGAAGCCCTGGTACTTCTCGAGCTTAACCATGCTCTGGCCGACGGACTTGATGATGCGCTCGCCGCCCACGCTGGTGCCGATGCCCATAGTGGCCGAGCACAGCAGCATAATCCAGATGGGGATGCCGGCGTCGCCGACGCTCGTCTGCCCGCTAGCAAAGGCGACACCTAAAAAGAGCACGCCGATGAACTTCTGTCCATCCTGCGCGCCGTGCATAAAGCTCATGGCCGCAGCGCTCGCGATCTGAGCGTATTTAAAGAAGACATTGGCACGTCGCCTGTTGGCGGCGGCGAAAAGAATCGAGACGAGCTTACACAGGACCCAGCCCATGACAAAGCCCAGGCCGATGGAGAGCGCCAGGCCGTAGATGACCTTCATCCACTCGTGGACGTTGACGCTGCTCGCGCCACCGAGGGCGATAGCGGCGCCGGTCAGGCCGGCGATGAGGCTGTGGCTCTGCGAGGTAGGGATACCAAAACGCGATGCCGTGGCGCCGTAGACGACGATGGAGAACAGCGCCGCGCAGAGGCACGCGAGCGCCATGGTGCTGTTTCCGCCAAAGTCGACGATATGGGAGATGGTGTTGGCGACGCTGGCATTAAAATGCGTCATGATGAGCACGCCCAAAAAGTTGAACGCGGCGCTCATGAGAATAGCGGCGCGGGCGGGCATGCAGCGCGTGGTGACACAGGTCGCGATGGCGTTGGGCGCGTCGGTCCATCCGTTGACGAAGATAGCGCCGAGCGCGAGGAACACGGTGACGGCAAGGACTGGGTTCGACACAAGTTGGCCGAGGAAGGCTGAGAACGTTACGTCCATATATGGGCTTTCTCGAAGTTTGCAGACACGTTACAAAAACATGATAAATCGTATCACCTCCTGCAGGTTTCTTTACCGAGTTCTGATGGGAGAAGTGAATTTTTTGGCACTAATATTGAATATTTGCCCTGTTGACCGCGGGTGTTCTTTTTGCTATCACGCCATGAGGACACGTGCGCGCCCCAACACCCCAAAACCACAGCCTGTTCGCTTTACAACATGCAAACATGGGTTCGATAATAGGGACATGGAATATCGACAGACAGATGGCAAAACTCGACGCGTGCACAAGCAGTATGTGGACGTCGTGGCTCGCATTCTCGCGGGCGGACAAGTCGTGCCGGTTACCGTCTGCTGGGTCGACGGTCGCTGCTTTACGATTGACGAGATTGTCTCGTCCACCGGTTTTGGCCTGACGGTCCACGGCATTCGTACGGCGACCTATAAGGTACGTTTTGGCGGGCATGCGACCGAACTGTATCTAGAAGAACAGGCGCGTGAGCGACCGGATGGCTCGCAGGCTCATCTGATGCGTTGGTGGGTGTGGGCGTTCGACCGTACACTCGAGAGCGAGCGTCGCAGGTAAGAGCGCGCGGCATTCGGGTACAATGGCAGGAATCTTGTCACCTACGGCGCTGTCGTGGCGCTTTTTGAAAGGACGAAATTATGAACGATATTCAGGGCTATCAGAACGGCCCCATCGAGACCGGCGCAGGCCGTGCCAAGGAGATGTCGCCGCGTGCGTACAACCTTGCCATGTCTGCCCTCATCTTCTTGGGCTTTTGCGCCATGGGCGCCGGCGCCTACTTTACGAGCACCATGTCGTTTGCGCGCATGATGATGAGCGGCGCCGCCCTGCCGCTGGTCTTTGGCTCGTTTATTTTGACCATCGTCGGTATCGTCATGATGTCGGCTGCTGCGGGCAAGCAGTCTGTGGGCCTGTCGCTCGTGGGTTACGTGATCTTTGCGAGCACCTTTGGCCTGACCGCGTCGTTTGGCCTTGCCAACTACGACCTGCCCACCATCAACACCGCTTTTATCGCCACCGCTGCTATCACCTTTGTCTTTGGCGCGCTGGGCGTGACCTTCCCCAAGTTCTTCCAGCGTGTGTACGGCATTGGTTTTGGCATCCTGCTTGCCACGATTCTGGTCGAGATCGTGCTGATGTTTATGGGCGTCTCGCAGACTATCACCGACCTGATCGTGATCGTGGTGTTCGCCGGCTTCATCGGCTACGACACCTATGTGGCCACGACGGTGCCGCCCACGCTGCCCAACGCCGTGCTCATGGCATCCAATCTGTTCGTGGACATCATCAACGTGTTCCTGCGCATTCTGAACATCCTTGGTCGTCGCGACTAGTGCCAAATTGCAGCGGTGCTTGCCGCGCACGCAATTCGATGCGAAAGGCGGTCCTTCGGGGCCGTCTTTTTTGTACACGGCGGGGTATTATGGATGGGAAAAGCCGATAGCGGCAGAGACCGAGAAAGGTGACCACTTATGGCAGACGTCGACAACAGGAACCGTAACCGCAGGTCCAATCGAGCGGGTCAGCCCAATCCCAAGCGCGAGGCGCGTGCTAAGGCCGCCGAGCGCCATGTGGCGGCTGTGTCCGAGGCCTGCGCCAAGGACATTGAGCGCTCGCTTGCCGGCGTGCGCGAGTTCGATGGTATGCCTGCCGGATTTGTCGCGGCGATGAAGGCCAAGGCCCAGAAGGCAGCGGCTGCTGAGGAGCAAGCTGCCAAGGAGTCTGAGGCCGCCGAGGTCGAGGCCGCTGAGGCTGCGCCCGTCGAGACCAAGGCCGTGGCCGAGCCTGCGCCCGCAGAGGAGGCCGCGGAGACCGAGTCCACGCCTGCCGCCGAGGAGCCCGCTCCGGTCCTGCCCGAGGTCACCGTGCTTGACGCCTCTGCCACGCAGGCCATTCTGGATAACGGCCGAGGCTACGCGCAGTTCTGCGACATGGCCGTGCTCGCCTTTGCCTCGTTTACCAATCCGGGCGGCGGCTACATCCAGGGCTATCTGGGTCAGGAGGCCACGCTCTGTGCCGATTCGTACCTGTACAACGTGCTCGATAAACAGCGCAAATGGTATGGCGAGAACCGTCGCCGCAACATCAACTGCGAGCTTTACCGCAACCGTGCGCTGGTGGTGCCTGCGGTGCGCTTCGACCGCAACCACGTGCATGCATATGCCGACGTGATCGTTGCCGCCGCGCCCAACGCCAAGCGCGCCCGCCAGGAGTATCGCGTGGGTGACGATGCCCTGCTGGACGCCCTGCGCGACCGTATCCGCTTTGTCCTTGCCATCTGCGATGAGCTGGGTCGCGAGAAGCTCGTGCTGGGTGCTTGGGGCTGCGACAACAACGGTTTTGACGCCGAGGCCGTGGCTGAGCTCTTCCGCAAGGAGCTTGCGTCGGGCGACTTTAAGGTCAAGCAGGTCTTCTTTGCCGTGCCCTCTACGCGCTGGGACGAGGACTTTGTCAAGTTCGAGCACGTGCTGGCAAACTTCCCCGATCGCAACGAGGAGTCCTATGCCCAGGTTGCCGCTCGCGCTGCGGCTGCTCGCGCCGCCGAGCAAGCCCAAGCTGCCGCCGAGGACGATGAGGACGATGACGATTGGCGCAAGTACCTGTAATCGGTACGTGCCGACAGATAGGTCGAGCCGGCGGGAGGGGCTGCTCCCGCCGGCTTTTTACTAAAGGAAGGGCTTACGATGAAAAACGTTCTGTGCTTTGGCGACAGCAATACCTATGGCTACGATCCGGCAGGTATGCGCGACGGCACCGCGGTGCGCTATGCGCACGATGTGCGCTGGTGCGGCGTGGTCCAGCGCGACCTGGGCGAGTGCTGGCACGTGATTGAGGAAGGCTTAAACGGCCGCACGACGGTGCGCGACGATATGTGCCATCTGGACACTAACCTCAACGGCATTCGCGCATTGCCGATGCTGCTCGAGGCCCATAAGCCGCTGGACGCCATTGTGATCATGCTGGGCACCAACGACTGTAAGACGGTCTTTAACGTGACGGCTTCCGATATCGCCCGTGGTGCCATGGCGCTGATTCGCGCCGTCCGCGCGTTTCCGTGGACCGAAGCCGCGTCCTGCCCGCGCATTCTGCTGATGGCGCCTATCAAGATTAAGCCGCAGATCGCCGATGTGTACATGACCGACTTTGACGAGCATTCCGTTGAGGCATCTGAGCATTTTGGCGAGTACTATGCGCACGTTGCCGAGCAGTTTGGCTGCGACTTTTTGAATGCCGCCGAGTTTGCCGAGCCGGGCGATATCGATTATCTGCACATGATGCCCGAAAGCCACGAGAGCTTGGGCCATGCCGTGGCAGCCAAGCTCAAAGAGATGCTCGGTGAGTAGCACGGACTAAAGCAGTACAAAAGTTCCCCTTGCGACGGCTTGTTTCGTTGGTTTGTCTTAATCTGTAACAGTTGTAAGGCCGAAAACGGGCTAGATGTTACAGATTGAGATTATCTAGGTCGATATCGGTCGTTTGTCTCGATTTGTAACATCTGGGGTCGATTTTGCTGAGTTACTGTTACAGACCGAGATTTTCTTCTCAGCGGAATTTGAATGTCTCAATCTGTAACAGGTGGGCCGAAAAATGGGCTCTAACTGTTACATATCGAGATGTTTGTGGGAACCGCCACAAAGGTGCCTGTCCCCTTTGTGGCGGTTTGGGACGGGCCTAGTAACTGGTCAAGTGGAGAGCGAAGAAACTGGCACGCAAAAGAGCACGCCGCAGAATACGGAATCGACTACAGGTCGAAGGCCGGGCAGGACGAATACGATAGAATATTGTCAGAGGTCATCGACGAGGCGGATGATGTCGCGTTCGTGGATGACATAAGAGGCCAAAACGGCCAGCGCTGCGCCGTCTACTTCCATGGCGGAGATATCGCCGTTGTCAACCTCGACAAAAAAGTCCGTGTTTCGCTGTTCAAATACGAGGAGGGCTGCAGTGGCTACTACACCTCACTTTGGAATAAGGTACGCAAGTGACCTGACCGGTGAATACAGCGAGTACGTCATCGACTCCGTTGACCTCCTCAACCTGCAGCTTGCGCCGCATGGGATGAGTTTCTTTTTCGACACGATAGACGTCCGCCAGCAGATCATCGGCGGCAAGCACTGCTGGGATATGTCCGGATGGGCCATCCCAAACGACGAGGTTTCCGAGTTTGAGCCGATTTGGCTGGCCGGAGAGGACGAGAAACTCGAAGGCTACAACAGCTACGTCTGCGCAAACTGGGAGGATCATGGCGGCAATCCCTATGCCGCCATCGATGGCAACCTCCCTGAGGAGGCATACGCATGATGGCCCACGCCTTTTCGTCCGGCGGTGCGACGTGAGGCGCGACCTCGATATCGTGAGGTACACCCTCATGACTGCCGAGTCCGCCGAGGTCGGGGTGGATGAAACCACTCTCTGCTCTAGCCGGTACGATATTAACCAGATCGCCTTCCATGTCGAACTTCTGAGGGAGTACGGCCTCGTCGAGGCAGAGGTGTCCTATGACGGCTTCGGGGAGGAGCCTCTCGGGGAGACTGTCTCGCGTCTGACATGGGATGGGTATGACTATCTCTATGCCATCCGCTCCGCCAAGGTGTGGGGGAGGGCGAAAGACGCCATCTCGAAGGCAGTCGGCGAGACGTCCCTGTCGGTCGTCAAACAGACATTCACAATTATAGCCTCAGCGCTCATCAAGAAGCAGCTGGGCATCTAGCCATAAGGCAGTGATCTCGCTGCTGCACATACGGGGAAACCCGATCAAAACGTTGAACCAGGCCATCCTGAGCTGCCTCCCATTTCTCATGTCCAAGAAATGGGAGGCAGCTCATATTCCGGGGAGGGGCCTCTTTGCGTTAATAAACAGGGATGTTTCGAGCGCGCGTCCGTGCGGCTTTCGTATCCCCAAATTATCCCAAGTGCGCGCGCTAACTCGTTCTTACGTGCTTGTGCCGTTGTTGTCGTACTTAAACCCGCAGGCAAACGGCGTGTTCGTTTTTGTCGTTCCTACAAGTCAGTATTGCCACATGTGATTGACGGGGCCGGAACCTTTGCCCATGTCAAAGCCGGCGGCGAGAGCGCCGGTTAAGTAGGCCTTACCGGCGTTGACGGCATCGGCAAGCTCCATGCCCTGGGCCAGCGCGCAGGCGATGGCGGACGAGAGCGTGCAGCCGGTGCCGTGCGTGTTATTGGTGTCGATACGCTTGTGACGGAACCACGTGGTGAGCGGATCGCCCAGATGGTTGCCCTCGTCATCGAGCGGCGCGGGCTCTGCTAGCACATCGTTGGCCTCGTTGACAAAATGCCCGCCCTTAACGAGGGACGCGCAGCCAAAGCGGCGGGTGAGGAGCATGGCAGCGTTTTGCTGCGTGCGCTCGGAATCGACCTCGTAGTCGAGCAGTGCCATGGCCTCGGGGATGTTGGGCGTGATGACGGTCGCCAGCGGGAACAGGCGGCGGGTGAGTGCCTCAGCGGCATCCTCGGCAATGAGGCGAGCACCCGAGGTGACGACCATGACGGGGTCGACGACCACGTTCGTTGCGTTCCAGGCGCTCAAACGGTCGGCGATAACCTCGATAATCTCGACAGAAGAAACCATGCCGATCTTGACGGCGCTCGGGCGGATATCGTCAAAGACGGCGTCAATTTGCGCGGCTACGATATCTGGCGAGATATCCTGCACGGCGGTAACGCCCAGTGTGTTTTGCGCTGTGATGGCGGTGATGGCCGTCTCGGCATACAGGCGGTGCGCCGTGATGGTCTTGATGTCGGCCTGAATGCCGGCGCCACCGCTGGAATCGGATCCTGCGATGGATAGAACGGCAGGTACCTTGCTGCAATCCATGTTCGCTCCCTTGTCTGGTCGGATTCAAATGGGTCTTTTACCCCGCATTATAAAGAGGCCCAGGCCGGCGATATGCCGAACCCGGGCGCGAGATGCAATTTTTACGCAAATGCAAGCAAATGTTCACAGGTTAACAATTGGCAGGTGCTGCGGCGAGCCCATAGGCGATCGCGGCGATAAGGCTAGTCCTCCATGCCGAGATCGATCGTCGTACCCTCGAACACCTTGTTGACGGTGCGGACGGCGCACATCTTGCCGCACATGGTGCAGGTGCCCTCGGTGGCGGCGGGGGATTCCTCGTAGCGCTTCTTACCGGTGACCGGGTCGAGAGCGCACTTCCACATGGCGTCCCAGTCGAGCTTGCGGCGTGCCTGGCCCATCTTGTCGTCCATGTCGCGGGCGTGCGGCACCTTCTTGGCGATGTCGGCGGCGTGTGCGGCAATCTTGGTGGCCATGAGGCCGTCGAGCACATCCTGGGCGTTAGGCAGGCATAGGTGCTCGGCCGGCGTCACGTAGCACAGGAAGTCGGCGCCGGAGCTCGCGGAGATGGCGCCACCGATGGCGGCGGTGATGTGGTCGTAGCCCACACCGATATCGGTCACGAGCGGCCCCAGCACATAGAACGGGGCGTTGTGGCACAGGCGCTTCTGCAGCTTCATGTTGGCGGCGATCTCGTCGAGCGCCATATGGCCCGGCCCCTCGACCATAACCTGGACGCCGGCGGCCCAAGCGCGCTTGCACAGCTTGCCCAGCTCGATCATCTCGGCGGTCTCGGTGGCATCGTTGGAATCGTAGAGGCAGCCCGGGCGGCAGGAATCGCCGAGCGAGATGGTCACGTCGTACTCGTGGCAGATTTCGAGCACCTCGTCGTAGAACTCGTAGAACGGATTCTCGTTGCCGGTGACCTCCATCCATCCAAACAGCAGCGAGCCGCCGCGGCTGACGATGTTCATAAGGCGGCCGGTCTCCTTAAAGGTCTTGGTGACCGACTTGTTGATGCCGCAGTGGATGGTCATAAAGTCTACGCCGTCCTCGGCGTGCGCGCGCACGACCTCGAGCAGGTCATCCTTGGTAAGCTTGACCAGCGGCTTTTCCATGTAGCCGATGGCGTCGTACATGGGGACGGTGCCCACCATGAGCGGCGTCTCGTCGATGAGCTGCTGGCGGAACTGGCGTGTTTTGCCCGAGTTGGAGAGGTCCATGATGGCGTCGGCGCCAAAGTCCTCGGCGATCTTGACTTTCTTCCATTCCTCTGCGGCGTCGGCCTTGTCGCCCGAGATGCCCAGGTTGACGTTGACCTTGGTGGACAGGCCCTCGCCGACACCAAAGGCGCGCATGCCCTTTTTGATGTGCACGATGTTGGCGGGAATGGCGATGCGGCCGTCGGCCACGCGCTCGCGGATGTACTCGGGGTCGCGATGCTCGCGCTCGGCGACTTCCTTCATCTGCGGCGTAATCTGCCCGGCGCGGGCGAAGTCGATTTGCGTGACGAGCTTGGGCTCGGTCTGTGTGCTCATTGGCACGGCTCCCTTCGTTGGCATTACCCATATCAGGTTTGCGGGTCAGGGCGGGCGCGCCCAATCTCAGCCTGCCGTCCTGTCCTGCAAGCTCCCCGTTTATGTAATGGGCTCAAGTATAGCCTGAATGGGTACGATTGGGCCAACGAGCGTGCCTGTGGGGAGGCGAACATGGAAGACAAGCATCTATATCGAGAGACGCAATGGGATGTATCGGCCGAGGAAAGCCGCGCGCACCATGGCCTTGTCGCGATTGGTTTTGCGGTGCTTGCCGTGCTGGTGATTGCCTTTTGTATCTGGACGTTTGGCGGTCGCGGCGGCGCTGCCTGGGAGTTTGAGGCCGACGATGCCCTGCCGATCATGACGGTAAAGGTCGCTGGCGGTAACACGGTGGCAGCTCCCGGCGACTATTGGTATCCGTGCGATAGATTTGTCCAGTTGCAGTTGAGCGGTGGCTCCATTCCTGGTGAAGAGATCGAGCGCGTGGCTTTCGATGCGTCGCTTAAGACGCTGTCGGTTGAGCTCAAAGATCAAGGGGATGTGCCCACGACGATGGATATCGCGCTGACGGAATGGCGCCTGGAGCCCCCGTCGGGCGTCAAGGTGTCTGAGGTGGAGCATGTCAAGATTACCTATCAGGACGGCTCGACAAATGAAATTGTCAAAGCCGACGGCTTGGCGGAATAGACGCCGTGCCTAGGCAGCACATTCAAAAGTAGCGGTGGTCCTACAAGGTCTGTTCGTTCAGGAAGACCAAAGTGTTTTTATTTGAAAGCTCGGGAAAGTGACGATAACCAACGTCGAACGCGGTGAGCCCGTTTACATCCTCGAGCTTGTTTTCTGCCATCCAGCGCACCATGGAGCCGCGTGCCTTTTTGCTGGCGGTCGAGCGCTGGATGGGCTTGCCGTTACGGATGCCTTCGCCAAAGAGGCACGTGACGACCGTGACATCGGTGGTGAGGCGGGGCAGAACGGCTTTGGCGTATTCCGCGCTGGCGAGGTTGACGATCGTAGCGTTGGAGCCCGCCGGAGCGATGGCCCGTGCGAGCTTGTCGCCCCAAAACGCGTAGAGGTCTCGGGTATCGTCGACGGCAAGCTTCGCGCCCATCTCCAGCCGATACGGTTCAACGGCATGAAAGGGGCGTACGCACCCGTAAAGGCCCGAGAGGATCCATAGATGGTCTTGCAGCCATGCGAGCTGCGCGGAATCCATGACCCCGGGCGCCATGCTCTGGTATTGAATGCCGTGATAGGACATGACGGCAGGGGAGAGGTGACGGGCGAGTGCGGGATTGTCGAGATCACCGTTTTTCAGGATGGGCCCGAACTCATGCAGGGTGTTGAGGCAAGGTCCCAGCAGTTTGTCACTCACGTTCCACAGCGCCTGCAGACCGCCGCTGCCTTCATTCTGCTCGATATCTAGCAGTGCGCGGTGGAGGCGAGCCGTCTCTTGCGCAAAAGGTGGAATGCCCAGGACTTCAAAAGCATCTTGGGCCGCGCGCATCTGCTTGGCGGGCGAAATGATGACCTGCAGCATGGACTCTCCTTTGCCTAAAAAGGAAGTTGCGGTGGAATACGGTCTGTTTTGGCCGTTTATGGGCCAGTTTAGTCCGTATTTCACCGCAACTGATGAAGGGTTGGTTAGGCGCGCTCGAGGAAGGCCTTGTAGCCGCGATAGGCCTCGTAGATATCGGCCTTGTTGGCGACCTCCCACAGGGCGTGCATGGACAGGACGGCAACACCGGAGTCGATGACGTTCATGCCGTACTTGGCCATGATGTAGGCGATGGTGCCGCCGCCGCCCGCGTTGACGCGACCGAGCTCGCAGGTCTGGAAGTCCACGCCGGCCTCGTCCATGATGTCGCGGACGAGGGCCACGTACTCGGCGTCGGCGTCGTTTGAACCGCCCTTGCCGCGGCTGCCCGTGTACTTGTTAAAGCACAGGCCGCGACCCATGAAGGCTGCGTTCTTGGTCTCGAACTTGCCGGCGTAGCCCGGGTCGAAGCCGGCGGACACGTCGGAGGAAAGCATGCGGCTGCGGGCGAGCGCGCGGCGCAGGGCCAGCGGGCTATCCTCGCCGGCGAGCGTCATGATCTCGGCGACGGTGTTCTCGAAGAAGCGGCTTGTCATGCCAGTGGCACCCACGGAACCGATCTCCTCTTTGTCGACGATGAGTGTGATGCTCGTGCGCTCCACGTTGGCGACGTTGATCTGGGCGAGCATGGACGGATAGGCGCAGACACGGTCGTCGTGGCCATAGCCCAGAATCATGGAGCGGTCGAGGCCCATGTCGCGGGCGGGACCGGCGGGCACGACCTCGATCTCGGCGGAGAGGAAGTCCTCCTCCTCGACGTCATACTGCTCCTTGAGGATGTCCAGGAACATCTGCTTGACGGGCTCCTTGGGAGCGTCCTTGTCGTCCTCGTCAAACTTGACAGGGCGGCCGCCCACGATTACGTCGAGGATCTCGGCATCGACGGCATCCTTGGCGGGCTTGGCCATCTGCTCGCTCGAGAGGTGGATCAGCAGGTCGGAGATGGTAAAGACCGGGTCGTCCGCCTTGTCACCGATGTTGATGTCGACGGTGGTGCCGTCCTTTTTGCAGATGACGCCTACGAGTGCGAGCGGGGAAGCGACCCAGTGGTAGCTCTTGACGCCGCCATAGTAGTGCGTGTCGAGATAAGCCATGTCGCCGGCCTCGAAGGCGGGGTTCTGCTTAAGGTCCAGGCGCGGTGAGTCCACGTGGGCGCCCAGGATGTTAAAGCCCTGCTCGAGCGGGGCGGTGCCCAGGTTGACGAGCATGAGGTCCTTGCCGTGATTGGCGGCGTACACCTTGTCGCCGGCCTTGAGCGCGCGGCCCTCGGCGATCACGGTCTCCAGGTCGACGTAGCCCGCCTCCTCGGCCATCTTGATACCGGTCTTGACGCACAGGCGCTCGGTCTTGTTCTCACTCAAAAACTGCTTATAGCCGCGGCAAAGTTCCTCGAGTTCCTCGATCTGCTGTGGCGTGTACTTTTTCCATGCGCAGGGACGCTCCATGACGCAGGCTCCTTTCGGATCGATCGTGCTGGTTGATGTACCGTGAGCCATCGTATCACGCGCGGGCTCACGGCGGCAGGGAAGCCTGATGTGCGGTGGCCGCGGGGCGGGGAGCGTGTAAACTGGTGTGAGCAAACCGTGCCCAGCCCAAAGCGAGGTATTCAATATGTCTGACAAGCGCCGTACCTTTGCCGTCATCGACGGCAACTCGCTCATGCACCGCGCCTTCCACGCCGTGCCGCCGACCATGAACGCGCCGGACGGTCGTCCCACCAACGCGATTTTTGGCTTTTTGAATATGTTCCTCAAGATGATTGACGCCTTTAATCCCGACGGCGTGGTCGTGGCGTTTGACAAGGGCAAGCCGCGCGTGCGCATGGAGATGCTGCCGCAGTACAAGGCCCAGCGCCCGCCCATGGACCCCGATCTGCACGCGCAGTTTCCCATGATTAAGGAGCTGCTCGCCGCGCTCAACGTGCCGATTTTGCAGTCCGAGGGCTGGGAAGGCGATGACATCCTGGGCACTATGGCGCGCCTGGGCGAGCAGGCCGGCTGTGACATGCTGCTGGTGACCGGTGACCGCGACATGTATCAGCTCGTGACCGAGCACGTCAACGTGGTTTCGACCCGCAAGGGCCTGTCCGACGTGGCGATCATGACGCCCGAGAGCGTGGACGATCTGTATCACGGCATCACGCCGGCGCTCGTGCCCGACTTTTATGGTCTGAAGGGCGACACGTCCGATAACATCCCCGGCGTGCCGGGCATCGGCCCCAAAAAGGCGAGCGCGCTCATTGCGCAGTACGGTAGCCTGGACGAGGTCATCGCGCATGCCGACGAGGTCAAGGGCAAGATGGGCGAAAACCTGCGTGCGCACATCGACGATGCCCTGCTGAGCCGCAAGGTCGCGACCATCCGCACCGATGCGCCCGTTGAGCTCGATTTTGAGGCGACGTCCTTCCCGGCGTATTCTGCCGATGAGGTTTCCGCGGCGCTGGGCACGCTTGGTATCACCGCCATGCAGAACCGTTTCTTGGCGCTGATCGGTGGCGAGGGCGGGGCTGCTGCCAGCGTGTTCGAGATGCCCACGGTTTCGCGTGCCGCCGCTGGCGATGCTGAGGCACTTGCCGCCGTGGCGGCCGAGGTTGCCCGTGCGATTGATGCGGGCGAGTGGGTCGCCGCCGTGGTGGACGACGACAAGGAAGAGGGCGCGCTCTTTGGACTGACGCGCACGCTGTGGTTGGCGACGTCAAATGAGCTTTTTGCGCTCGAGGAAGCCGATGGCGGCACGCCCGCCGCTGTCGAGGGCTTCAATTTTGCCCACGGCATGATCGCTGGCGTGCTCGCGCGCCTGTTTATGGAGGGTCGCGTGGCGAGCCCGGATATGAAGACGCTGTTGCACGAGCTTTCGCCCATCGATTCTTCTGAGCCCGAGCTCATGGATCCGCTGGCAGTCGATTCTGCGCGCATCTTCGATACCGTGGTCGCCGCCTACCTGCTGGATTCCGACCGCTCCGAGTTCGATGAGGCGTATCTGGCCGATACCTATCTGCAGATGGCGCTGCCTGCGGCGCGCGGTGCAGAGGGTGCCGGCGAGGACGCTCCTGCACCCGCCGCTCGCACGGCGGCCTTGACGCTGGCGCTGGTCGCACCGTTGCGCGACCGCATGGCCCGCGAGAACGCCGTCAACGTGTTCGATGGCATCGAGATGCCGCTTGTGCCGGTGCTTGCCAAGATGGAGCGCGCGGGCATGCTCGTGGATCCCGACCGCCTGCACAGTCTGTCCGAGGGTCTGGCGACCCAGATTGCCGAGGTCGAGCGAAGCATTCGCGACCTTGCCGGTGACGAGACCTTTAACATCGGCAGCCCCATGCAACTCTCGCACGTGCTGTTTGATGTGATGGGGCTTCCGACCAAGGGCCTCAAGAAGACCAAGCGCGGCTACTATTCGACCAACGCCAAGGTGTTGAGCGACCTTGCCCGCGACCACGAGATCGTGCGCCTGATTTTGGACTGGCGTGAGAAGTCCAAGATTAAGTCGACCTATCTGGACACGCTAGGTCCGTTGCGCCGTGGTGACGGTCGAGTGCACACCACGTACAACCAGACCATCACCGCGACGGGGCGTCTGTCCTCGAGCGACCCGAACCTGCAGAACATTCCGACGCGCTCGGAGCTGGGGCGTACCGTCAAGACGGCGTTCTCGGCGGGCGAGGGCAGCGTCTTTTTGGCGGTGGACTACTCGCAGATCGAGCTGCGCCTGCTCGCGCATCTCTCGGGTGATGAACATCTGGTGCGTGCCTTTAACGAGGGCGAGGACTTCCATGCCGAGACGGCGGCGCGTGTATTTGGCGTGCCGGTGTCCGAGGTGACACCCGACCTGCGCAGCCGCGCCAAGGCCGTGAACTTTGGCATCGTGTACGGCCAGCAGGCCTATGGCCTGTCGCAGTCGCTGCACATCTCGATGGCCGAGGCGCGCGATATGATCGATCACTACTACGAGGCCTACCCGGGCGTGCGCACGTTCCTCGACAACGTGGTGGCGCGTGCCAAGCAGACGGGCTACGCCGAGACCATGTATGGCCGCAGACGCCATATTCCCGAGCTCAAGGCCAAAAATCCGCAGCTTCGCGGCTTTGGCGAACGCACGGCCATGAACCACCCCATGCAGGGCACCGCAGCAGACATCATCAAGATCGCCATGGCCCGCGTAAGCCGCCGCCTAGAAGAAGAGGGCTTTGCCGCCCACATGATTCTGCAGGTACACGACGAACTGGACTTTGAGTGCCCCGTCGACGAAGTCGAGCGCCTCACCGCCATGGTCCGCGACGTCATGGAGCACGTAGTAGACCTCCGCGTACCGTTGATCGCCGAAGCCAGCACCGGCATAACCTGGGCCGATGCCAAATAAAGACGCACCAACAACCCCAAAGTAACCAAAAGCAGAAGGGGGCTCCTTACCAACAAGGAGCCCCCTTCATTCCAAAAAATCAGCCAAGTATCTAGGCGCCAAGACGCCATCTTGGCGGCAGGTAAGTAAACCTAGGGCCTGGCCGGGCGGCACGGGTTAACTTTTCGTAGATTCCGCACGCAAAGAAAGCCACTTAATGTGGCTTTCGTCTTGCGCAGGACCTGACCGAGCGAAAAGTTATCCCGTGCCGCCCGGCCAGGCCCGATGGGACGGCTACCGAGCCTCCAAGATGGCGTCGATGAGCGTCAGTACGCCCCCGTCGTTGTTGCTCGGAATGCGCCACTTGGCGTGCGCGTTCATGTGCTCCTCGGCGTTGTCCACGATAAAGCTGTGACCGACGCGCTCCAGCACTGTCTCTTATACACATCTGACGCTGCCG
>CABSNL010000030.1 GCA_902479095.1 uncultured Collinsella sp.
AAGCGGTCGGCGGGGCCATTGTGGCTCTTGACAGCGGATTGGGTCATATGAGCGAGCGGGCCGCATTTGAGACAAGGTGACGTGAAACGAAAGGGCGCTGACCTTCTGGTCGCGCCCTTGAAGTTGAACGTCAGATTGTCCAAATGCGGCCCGCGCAGCGTCGGCTGGTCCGTCGTTCGTTAGAACGGCGGAACCTGAGACGTAACCCCTACGGCCGCTGGCCCATGCCACCCTCGAGGGTGACGGTCTCGCCGTTCATATACTTAAAGTCGGGGCCGCAGAGCTGAACGACCACGCGGCCGATCTCCTTCTCGACGTCGCCGTAGTGGCCTGCCGGCGGCATGTGGACGTTGGCCTTAAACGCCTCGGGATAGGCATCCTGGAAGTTCTCGAGCGCAGCAGTCCAGGCAAGCGGGCACACGATGTTGACGTTGATGCCGTCGGGGCCCCACTCGTTGGCGGCGACGCGAGTCAGACCGCGGATGCCCTCCTTGGCGGCTGCATAGCTGCACTGGCCGTAGTTGCCAAACAGACCGGCGCCCGAAGCAAAGTTGACCACGGAGCCCTTGGTCTCCTTCAGGTGCGGATAGGCCTTCTGCATGTACAGATAGGTAGCATACAGACCGGAGTAAATGGCCAGGTTAAACTGATCCATGGTGTGGTCGGCGATGGTCACGCCCGAGGCGCTGGCCTGAGCATTGTTGACGACGGCGTCGATGCGGCCGAACTCCTCAATGGCCTTGTCGATGACGTTCTGGACGACGGCCTCGTTGTCCTGACCGGCCGAGACATCGGCCTGAACAGGCAGAACCTTGACGCCGTACTCGGCCTCGAGGGATTCCTTGGCAGACTCGAGCTTGGCAACGTTGCGGCCGGTAATGACGAGGTTTGCGCCCTCCTTGGCAAAAGCGATATCGATGCCGTAGCCGATGGAGCCAGCGGAGCCGTCCTTAAGCGTGGCCTTGCCGCCGCCGGTGACGATCACGGTCTTACCAGTGAAAAGTCCCATACAAAGTCCTTTCAAATCGCGACGGGCGAACCCGCCGACTGCGCGCATCCAAATAAACGCGCCAAAAGCTGAGATGCAACTTTAGCGTGTTCAAGCAAAAATAAAAGACCGCGGTAGGCGAACGGCACCACGTCGTTCGGCGAAGGGATTGTCAAGTACAAACTGGATAAAGCGGCCGAGTTATTGTTATCAGATCGAGCCATCGAACACGTTTTGAAACTTTGCTGCGGCGCGCGGGATGTCGGCGCAAGACTTTATCATAGGGTGACAAACAACGATGAGGAGCACATGCCTATGACAGACGAGCTGGACCCCCAGACTCAACAGCATATTGATGATCCCGCAGACGTCACCGCAGATACTGACGCTGTGACCTGCGATGGTATCGACATCGACGACCCCATCTTGGACGAAAGCGCTACGGCGGAAACCCCCGAATCAGAAAACGTCGATGAGCAAAACGACGATGCGCCCGCTCAGGACGACGCCCCTGTACAGGACGACGCCCCGCAAGCAGCGGGCCCCATCGAGGTGTCTTCGGAAGAAGAGCTCGATGCCGTCATGGACTCCATGATGGATGCTGTCAAAGCGATGAAAGACGCCGTCGCCGATGCCGATATTGATGCCGAGGAAGAGGAGGCCGCCGAGGCGGCCTCGACCTTTGTGCCCGGCGAGACTCCGGTTGCCGACCAGGGCAGCACCATGCCCTCGTTTCTGCAGCTCGAGCACCCCACGATTGGCGCCGATGCGGTCGATCCGCACGCAGCAGGCTTTTCTGTGGTCGAGGGCGGTACCGGCAATATCGCCGCGCCGCAGGCTGCCGATGCGGACGCCGCCGACACCGCTCGCCCGACCGCCCCGCACTCCCCCGCCGCGAGCCGCGATCTGGGGACCGCCGTCTCGAACACTGCGAACGCCGTGGGCACCTTTATCGCCCAGGGTGCCTCGGCCATGCGCGAGATGAACGCCGCGAAAAAGGCACTTGCCGATGCCCGCGCCCACCTGGCCGAACTTGAGCAGCGCATTGCCGATCAGGCCGAGGAACTCGAGACGCGCCAGGATATCGCAGGCCGCTACGAGCAGATCGTCGCCGACCAGCGTCAGGCGATCGCCACAGCGCAAAAGACCGCTGCGGCAGCCGAAATCAATCGCGATGTCCATGCTTCCAAAGTAGCAGAGCTCAAGGGTCAGCTCGAACAAATGAAGACAGAGGATGACGCGACCGAGCTCCGCCTGAAGGCCGCGCTCGATGCCGTGGAGACCCGCGAGGCGAGCTCGCGCGAGACCGGCAACCGCCTCGTTCGCCGTCTTGAGGATTCCAAGCGCATCCGCGACAAGGTGCAGGCCGAGCGAGACGCCGGCATTGCCGCCGCACAACAAACCGTCGACGCCACGCGCGCCCAGCTCGAGACACTGCGTCATGAGTATGCCGAGCTGCAACGCAATCCCTCGGCAAATCCCGCCAACTATACGGTGCGCACCAGCGAGCTCTCGATGCAGATCTCCGACACGGCAGATGCCCTGCGTAAAGCCGAAGAAGATGTCCCGCGCATCACCGCCGACCTTGAACACTCGCTTGCCGCAGCCGAGCAGGCCGTCGAGCAGGCGCAAGCCCCCATCGCCGACGCCAAGCGAGCCCATCAGGCCGTGACGGCGGAGGCCGATGCCGCGCGCGACAAGCTGCAGACCGCAAAAACCGCCGCTGCAACGCGCCAGCGCGAACTGCGCGAGAAGATCGCTGCCGAGGACAAGGCACGCCGCGACCAAGAGCAGAGCATAGCCAACGCCCAAGCAGATGCCGCGCATGCGCAGTCGATTATCGAGCAGGCGACCGAGGTGCATGACCATCCAGAGATCACTGAGTCGCTTGCAGGGTCCTTGGCCCGAGACAAAGCCGAACACGCCAAGACCGAGCGCGAAGTCGCCCAGCTCGAGGCCACCGAGGACGCGGTGCGCGAGCGTACCCGCGACTCACGCATCAAATTCACCGGCGCCATCGTCTGCATTATCGCCGTAGTCCTCGTGATCATCCTAGTCTGGCTGTTCGCAAGCAAGTAAACCAGCTGCCAAAAAACGCTCAACGCAGTTGCGGTGAGATAGTTCCTGTTTAGCCCTCAAAAAGCCAATTCAAGAACTATCTCACCGCAACTTATTAGATTGATGCAAGGCAATCTATCCCTCTTGCACCAATCTCTTGACATAAGGAGTGTCCCCAGGTGCCGGCACAAAAGGAACGTCCCCAAGTGCCAAGTGCCCAATGACTACTCAACAACCACGGCAACACCGATGTGATGGCAGAGTCAGCGAGCGGGTCGCATTTGAGACAAGGTGACGTGAAACGAAAGGGCGCTGACCTTCCAGTCGCGCCCTTGAAGTTGAACGTCAGATTGTCCAAATGCGGCCCGCGCAGCGTCGACCGGTTACGGCGTTTGTAAAACGCCGTAACCTACAAGATGAGCATCGCGTCGCCAAAGCTGAAGAAGCGGTAGCGCTCCTCGATGGCGGCGGCGTAGGCATCCATGATCTGGTCGCGGGTGGCAAGCGCGCTCACGAGCATCATGAGCGTGGAGCGCGGCACGTGGAAGTTCGTGATCAGCGCGTCGACCACGTGATAGGTCGAGCCGGGCATGAGGTAGAGCTGCGTTGTCGCGTTCTCGCGCACCACGATGTCGCCGCGGCCGAGCGTGTCGGCCCCGTCCTCGCGGCCCTCAAAATAGCGCGCCGTCACAGCCGGATCGGACACCGGCGCGTCCGCGTCAAACGCGCTCTCGAGCGAGCGCACCGCGGTGGTGCCGACGGCGATCACACGATGACCCTCGGCCTTGGCCTTGTGCACGGCATCGACAACCTCCTGCGACACGTGGTAGCGCTCGGTGTGCATGACGTGCTGCGTAGGGTCGTCCTCCTCCACCAAGCGGAAAGTATCGATGCCCACCTCGAGCTCGACGGCGGCAAACTTCGCGCCCTTGGCCTCGATAGCGGCCATGAGCTCGGGAGTAAAATGCAGACCCGCCGTAGGAGCGGCAGCCGAGTGCTCCTCCTTCATGGCGTAGACGGTCTGGTACTTCTCGGGATCGCCCTCGTAATCGGTAATGTAGGGCGGCAGCGGCACGTGGCCGGCAGCATGGATGGCCTCGTCGAGCGTGCGCGGCTCGCCGGCGGCATTGCAACCGGCCGGCTCAAAGCGTACCAGGCGGCCGCCGCGGCTATCGGTGACAAAGTCGACAACCTCGGCCGTCAGCACCACGGGAGCCCCCTCGGGCGCATGGGCGCCACCGGCGCGATACTCAATATGAGCACCGGGCTTCAGGCGCTTGCCCGGCTTGACCAAGCACTCCCAAACATGGCCCAGCGGATCCACGTCCTCGCGGCGCTTGAGCAGTAGGGTCTCGACCACGCCGCCCGAGCCCGTTTTACGACCGATCAGACGGGCCGGCATCACGCGCGTCTGATTGATGACGAGCACGTCGCCCGGCTCGATATAGTCGATGATGTCACGGAAGATGCGGTGCTCAACGGTACCGCCGTGCTCCAACGGCGTTCCCGCCTGGGAGCCCTTGCGATCCACCACCAGCAGGCGGCAGGAGTCGCGCGGCTCGGCTGGAGCCTGGGCGATCAGTTCCTCAGGAAGGTTGTAGTCAAAATCATCGGTACGCATCTTTGCCTCTTTCACAAAGCGCGTCAGTCGAAAAAATCGACTGACGCGCGCATCATTCTCCCCTGTATCCTATCAGCTTGTTGAGAGAAATATAGTATGGAAACAGATTTGCGACTGTTTTCTCAACGCCCCGCTACTTAAGCGTTGCGTACATCACCGCCTTAATCGTATGCATGCGATTCTCCGCTTCTTGGAAAACACGAGACTTATCGGACTCAAAAACCTCGTCCGTGACTTCCATTTCGGTAACTCCAAACTTCTCAGCAATTTCGGCACCAACAGTAGTATTAGTATCGTGGAAGCTCGGAAGGCAGTGGAGGAAAATCGCCTCGGGCTTTGCCATAGACATCACCTCAGCGGTCACACGATACGGCGACATGAGCTTAATGCGGCTTTCCCACAGCTCTGCAGGCTGACCCATGCCAACCCAAACATCCGTGTAAATTACATCGGCATCACGAGCGCCTTCCTCAATATCCTCTGTAATGGTAATCGTCGATCCATGCTCGGCCGCAATACGACTACATTCTGCAAGGAGTTCAGGATCATAGGATGTAGCCCCCTCCGAATTTCCCCCGATTGGGCCGCAAGAACAGTAGTTAATGCCGAGCTTAGCGCAAATGACCATGAGCGAATCAGCGACGTTTCCGGCCGCCTTACCAAAAAATGTAAGTTTCCTGCCCTTAATCTCTCCAAACTCTTCACGCATGGTCAGAATATCGGCAAGCACTTGAGTCGGGTGAAATTCAGTAGTCAGCCCATTCCAAACGGGAACCCCAGCTTTTGCAGCAAGCTCCTCAACCTTCGCCTGTTCAAAGCCGCGGTATTCAATTCCGTCATACATGCGGCCAAGGACGCGAGCCGTGTCCTCAATCGACTCCTTTTTGCCCATCTGAGACGAGCCCGGATCCAAATAAGTTACACCCATGCCAAGGTCAAGTGCACCAACTTCGAAGGCGCAGCGAGTACGCGTGGAAGTCTTCTCAAATAGCAAAACAATATTCTTGCCTTCAAGGTATTTATGCGGAACACCGGCACGCTTCATGCTTTTGAAGTTAGCAGAAAGCTCAAGCAGATACTCAATCTCTTCCGTCGTGTAATCAAGCAGCTTCAGAAAACTGCGCCCAGCGATATTAACACCCATATTCGCCATCTCCCATCACAGTGGATTTGCAACTAAATATCTTCGCGCCAGAAGGGCATGCTCATGCAGCGCGGGCCACCACGACCGCGGGACAGTTCCTCGGAGGGAACGACCAAAAGTTCCAAACCGTTCTTGTAGAGCTCATCATTTGTGACAACATTGCGCTCGTAAACACAGACTTTACCAGGAGCAACGGCAAGAGTGTTCGACCCGTCGTTCCACTGCTCACGAGATGCCTCAACCATATCGCCGGCACCGCACTCAATAAGCTGCACCTTCTCCACGCCAGTAGCCATTTCAAGAATATGTTCAAGCGTGTCATCAATCTCTTGAACAGAGACCATTCCCTCAGAGTCACCACGAGTCAGACGATAAACACGAAGGGTCTCAAAAATACCGGGATAAACTGTGAACTTATCGAAATCCACCATGGTGCAAACGGTGTCAAGATGCATGTAAGCATAGCCGTTGGGGATTTTAATAGCGTAAACGGTATCGATCTCAGAATTCCCAGATCCCCAGAACAAATTCTTTGCAAGCTCCTCAATCGCAGCCGCCTCAGTTCGCTGGCTAATTCCAATAGCCAAGGTATGAGCGTTAATGTTAAGCACGTCACCGCCCTCGATATGCCAGGGATTCTTATGGTCGTACCAAATCGGAGTCCCTGCATAATCGGGATGGTATTTGAAAATCGCTTCGTAGAAGGGCACTTCACGATCTCGCTGTTTCCAATACATATGGTGAAGCAGAACGCCTTTGCCCACGGAAGCAAGAGGATCGCGAGAGAAATATGAACTCGGAAGAGGCTTCAACACCAAATCATCGGGCTTCGCATCCTCATTATCCATCATACTAAGCGTAGTCGAAACGCGAGGCAGCTCAAGGTCACGATAACGATACCCCCCCATAGCCTCAAGTACAAACTGATACGAATCTGAAATAGCGTCGAGCTTTTCACGAACAGCCTGCTCAAGCATAGGATTGACAATCCCGCTCTCAGCCATAAATGTATCGGTAAACTCAGCGCGAGCCGAGGGGCATGCATCCAGCGCTTCAGCAACGAGTTTCTCCATATAGAGAACCTCAACACCTTCGCTCCTCAGAAGATCCGCAAAGGCATCATGCTCCTTTTGAGCCACATCAAGATAGAAACAGTCGTGAATCCAGACATCATCGAACTCTTCTGCCTTTACGTTCACAAGGTCACGACCGGGGCGGTGAAGCACAACTTTCTTGAGCTTACCAATCTCGCTGTGTACATTCAGTCCTTTAGACATTCCTGTTACTCCATTTCAGCCATGAAACCTACAGGGCAATAAGTCCCGAGATTGCTACGAATACGATATTGATGAGCGACACGACCAAGAAGAATTTCCAAACGGTCTTCCACCACTGGCCAAGCTTGATCTTGCACACGCCCAAACCCGCTACAAGAATGGCGCTAGTAGGACAGATCAAAGACATCGTCGCGCTACCCATGGAGAGAGCCCACACGGCGGCCTCGGGATTAAGGCCCATGAGTTCGGTCAAAGGTCCAAAAATGGGAGCGGTCAGTGCTGCAAGGCCAGATGAGCTGGGAACCAGAATCGCCAGGAGGTTCTCAACCGCATAAAGAAGCGTAGTAAAGAGAACCGCCGGGATGCCGCCCAGACCAGTGGCGAGCGCATTGAGGATGGTATCGATGATCATGCCGTCAGAGGCAATGACAAGGATGCCACGCGCAAGTCCAACGACAATTGCCGAGAAAGCAAAGTCAGCGATACCCGCAACAAATTCCTGAGCGATGACGTCCTGACTAAAGCCCGCAATAACACCAGCCAACAGGCCCATGGCCAAAAAGACCGCAGAAATCTCGTTCATATACCAGCCCTGGGTCACAAGTCCCCAGATGATAAGGCACATACCAGCGATAAATACCGCGAGCACGCCTTTTTGACGACCCGTAAATTCCGCGTCAAGGGCAGATTCATCGGCAGCGAACTCGACTTTCTTGGCGATATCATCCTCAAATGTGATCGATGACTCAGGGTTCTTCTTTACCCTTCGTGCATAGAGGACAACCCAAGTAATTGCAACGGCAGTCAAAACAACCCAGGCAATCATACGCAGCCACAGCTGGGGGTTGCCCTGAATACCAAGAATACCTTGCGCAATGAGAACATTAAACGGATTAATCGTTGAGGCGATGTAACCCGTGCGCGCTCCAACGAACACGACCATGAACGCCGTCATCGAGTCGAAGCCCATAGCCATCATAATTGGCATGAAGATCGCAAAGAACGGGAGAGTTTCTTCCGCCATGCCAAAGCTCGTTCCGCCCAATGCAAAGAGAACCATCGCAATAGGAATAATTAGAATGTCTTTGTTCTTAAAGCGGCGAACGACACGACCCATTCCGCTCGTGATAGCGCCCGTTTTAGTAATAACCTGAAACGAACCGCCCACAATCAAGATGAATGCAACGACCTCAATTGCCTCTTGTATACCGCGCGTTGGAGCCTGAAGAACATCGAAGACGCCTTGTCTGAGATCTACTTCATCCCCGGTTTCCTCGTCAATATATGTCTTTTCACTCTGCTCATACGTACCTGCGACAGTGACTTCACGACCGTTCACCTCCTGACGCTGATAGGACCCAGAGGGAACAATCCACGTGAGAACAGCGAAGATGACCATAAGCGCAAAGATGATCGCATATACGTGCGGGACCTTGAACTGCTTGATGCCTTTCGAACTTTCCGCTGCCATATCTCCTCCTTCATTCCTTTTCCCATCTATCCAGCTGGCACCATAAATGTATGAGGTTGCTCAGCGGTGGTCGGCCAACCATCGCCATCGTGTCGCTTTTCACCTATGAACGGCAGCTAAAGTGACGTTATTAATCAATCTGATATTTAAAATTGATGTTATTTATCAATTACATACGTCTTTTAACTTTTCCGCAACACAGCAAGGAACCTGCCTTAGCCTTATATAAAAACCAGCAGGACAGGAGACAGACATGCAAGGCGTACACATAACAAATGAAATCGGTCATTTAAAAGCCGTACTTGTCCATCGACCAGGAACTGAAACACAAAACTACCCTGATGCCGACTTCAGCCAAGTTTTCTCCCTGCGAAAATGGAGCGGTCGTTTTGACCTCGACAAAGCAATATATGAGCACGATTCCATGGTTCAATTGCTTGAGAAGCATGGCGTAGAAACCATTGAAATTAGGAACCTTCTCGAAGACTCACTTGAAACTGAGCCCCAATCACTTAAATGTTTTATTGATGACTACCTCCGTTGCAGTGGGGCAACAGGCAGAGAGTTCCTCGAGACAATAACCCAGCTGTTTGAGAACGCTAAGAACACCCAGGAATTGGTGAATATAGTACTTAACGGCATTCGCTTTGGAGACACTGAGCTATGTTCAAACCAGTCGGAAACACTACGGGCGCTCGTGCACGAGCAATTTGACCCCGCCTCGCTCTTGGTCAATCCCCTCAACACGCTTTTTTTCACTCGTGATCCTGCTGTGGTAGTCGGAGACGGCATCATCCTAAATCATATGTATTGGCCTGAGCGTGATCGTGAGGTCGCCTTATACCGGCAGATATTCACCCACCACAAGATCATGGGAGAAACCCCGGTATGTGATTTGAACAGGAGTAGTTACCATATCGAAGGCGGAGACATTCTTGTTATCAGTGCTAAGACATTATTAGTTGGAATCTCTGACCGAACTGAACCCGCCGCCGTCGAGTCACTTGCCAAAGAGCTCCTGACCTCAAATAAATTCCAGACTACCGAGCTAATTGCGATTCGAGTCCCCTCTGACGGGCTGCGTATCCACCTCGATACGTTCATAAGTAGAATTGATCACGACGCGTTCCTCATCGATCGTGAGATATGCAATGCCGTTGATGCATACAGCATTCAACTAAAACGATCCGGAAAGGGCCTTACGATCACTCCTATCGATCGCACGATTCCGGAAATACTCTCTGCAGCCTGTTGCGAACCAATAAAAGTAATTGACTGCGGAGGCGGGAATCAAACCGCCTACGAAAGAGAGCGCCGGAACAACGCAACGTCTATCCTTGCGCTCTCGCCAGGAAAACTATGCGTATATGAAGAAAACGTTTGGACCAACGAAGCGCTTGAGAAAGCAGGAATGGAATTATTCCCGTTATCCATTGACGAGCTCACCAAAGGCTATGGTGGCACAAACTGTCTATGCCTCCCTCTGTGGCGAGAGGATCTATAGCCATGGGCTTCGGGGCAAATATTCGTAAACTCCGCACCATGGAGCATCTTGGTCAGGCGCAACTTGCAGAGATGTTGGGGGTATCTAAAGAGACCGTTTGTCGTTGGGAAAAAAGTCGGTATGCCCCCCGTGAGCGCCATATTGAAAAGTTACAAGCGCTCTTCGGTTGCACCCGCGATGAACTTGTTGGCGAGGAAAACGGTTTGGCCGTAAAGCTCGCAAATAAAAGAATCGTCACCGACGAAGACCCTGCTATCCACGAAATGGAGGGCGCATTTCCCGTCATCGATATCGAATCGCAAAAGCGCCGCATCACGCACAGCCAACAAAATGCTTGCGCGCCTGTAGACGTAGCCAAGCGTCACCCACATAGCGTTTTCGTTAAAATCAAAGGTGACGAAATGTCCCGCATTTACCCTCCCGGCAGCTTACTACTTGTCGATACCACCGCAAAGCCTTGGAACGGCTGTGCTGTATTGGCGCTCGCAGACGGTAAAACACCGGTAATTAGGCGATTTGCAGAAGGAAACGACATGATTGTGCTGTCGTCCCATTCATATGCAACAGCAAGTCCGGATCTGATGTTTAACAAACGGAGGATTAGAATCATAGGAGTCGTCGTTTGGTATCAAGCGAGCCACGATCACACGCTTAATTAAATCGACTTTCCCAAAAACGACCGTACCGCACAGACAGCTCAAAGCCCCAGCCCAAAATGAACTACTTTTTGGACGCTTTGCGCTCGTCGCGGATGCGGGCGCGGTCCATGGCCGCCTCGACAGCCGAGAAGCGGCAACCACAGTAGTTCTGCCGATACATGCCCAGCTCGCGCGAACGGCGTGTCGCCTCGGGGTAATACGGACGAAAATCGCGAATCACCGGAGTGAGACCGCGGGCGGCAGCCAGACGCTCCAACACATCATTGCAGGTTTCGAACAACTGATACGGCGAGACGGCGAGCGTCGTGCCCACAAACTCAAACCCGCGCTCCTGGGCCACGCGGCACGCCTCGGCCAAGCGCAGGGCATAGCACGCGCGACAGCGACGAGGCCGATCGGCACCCAGCGGTGCCACGCCGGTCTCCCAGTGATCGCGGTCCTCCCCTGCCTCGATGAGCTCGATGTCGCCATCGACACACCACCGGCGCAGCTCGTCCAAGCGGCGCTGCCATTCATCGCGCGGTTGAATATTGGGGTTGGTCCAGCAGATTGTGGGCTCAAACCCCTCCTCGCGCAGCAGGCGAACCGGCTCAAGCGAGCATGGTGCACAGCACGCATGCAGCAACAACGACTTCATCGACATCTCCTCACCCAAAAAAGCGCACGCCAAAGGACGTATCCTCGCAGGCGACAATGCGGCGGTCGCGCAAAATGGTCCGCACGTAATACCAGTCGCCTACACAGCCCGACAAATGCAAGCCGGCAGCCAGATAGCACAGCAGCGGATAGCCCGAAAACGCAAACCCCAGGGCAAGCGTTGTCGTCACAACAACCGTCGGCGCCAGGCAAACCGCCATGTACCGCCGGCGCGAATACACAACGCCCTCGGCGCAGGCATAGATCATCGCCGTCTCGCGATTCGCCCCAAAGGTCACCTGCGCGCCCGCAGGCGCCAGCAGCTTAAAAAACACACCGTGCACCAGCTCGTGCACGGCAAATGAAGCCGCCAAAACCGCAGCCAAGCCGACTATCCAGCCCACGACAACCATCCAGCCGCCCGCGTCAGCCACATCCAAGTCTGCAGGCCCGCCCAGCAGCATAAACACCGGCACCAGGCACACGGCAAACACGCCGACGACGACCATCCCCCACACAAAGCAGGCGTGCAGAAAATTCTCGTCCTCAAACGCATGTATGTTGGAAATCTCATTCATAGCATCTTAGGATAGCGCCCCTGCCACGTACCCGTCCGCATGTGCGATAATGTCGAACGATATGCACGAATTGACCACCGCGCCGCCGAGCCTTGCGCCCGGCCGCGCTCTCACCATATGCGAAGGAGTCCCATGGCATCCAAATACTCCATGAACGACCGTCCCAGCTGGCCTCGCCGCGCCATCGTTACCGCCGGCGAGCCCTACGGCAACAAGGGCCTTCACTTTGGCCACGTTGGCGGCGTCTTTGTCCCGGCCGACTTCTTCGCCCGCTTCCTGCGCGACCGTCTGGGCCGCGAGAACGTCATCTTCACCTCGGGCACCGACTGCTATGGCTCGCCCATCATGGAGAGCTACCGCAAGCTCAAGGAGAACGAGGGCTACGACAAGTCCATTAGCGAGTATGTCGAGTCCAATCACTCCCGCCAGGCCGCGACCCTCAACAACTACAACATCAGCTGTGATATCTACGGCGGCTCGGGCCTTGAGCCGGCTGCGCAGATTCACAACGAGGTTACCGCCGAGATTATCGAGCGTCTGCACGAGCAGGGCACCATCTCCAAGCGCTCCACGCTGCAGTTCTACGACGCCAAGGCCGGCACGTTTCTCAACGGCCGCCAGGTGATCGGCCGCTGCCCCATCCAGGGCTGCAAGTCCGAGAAGGCCTATGCCGACGAGTGCGACCTGGGTCACCAGTTTGAGCCCGAGGAGCTCATCGCGCCCAAGAGCCAGCTCACCGGCGAGGTGCCCGAGCTGCGCCCGGTCGACAACCTCTACTTTGACCTGCCGGCCTACCTCGACTTTATGAAGACCTATACCGCCAAGCTCGCCCAGAACCCGCAGGTTCGTTCCGTGGTCTCCAAGACTATGGAGGAGTGGCTGCTGCCGGCTCAGCTCTATATCCAGAACAAGTTCCGCGAGGCCTTCGATGCCGTCGAGGATCAGCTTCCCGAGCACACCGTGCTGGAGCCCGAGGGCAACAAGAGCAGCTTTACCGTCACCTTCCCCAGCTGGAAGGAGCGCGACGACGCCCACGCGGTGCTCGCCAACGGCGGCGTGCGCTTCCGCAGCGGCAAGGCGCTCGTGCCCTTCCGCATCACCGGTAACATCGACTGGGGCGTTCCGGTGCCCGAGGTCGATGGCGTCTCCGACGTCACCTGCTGGTGCTGGCCCGAGAGCCTGTGGGCGCCCATCAGCTATACGCGTACCGTGCTCGCGCGCGATGCCAAGGCCGCCGGCGTGACCGAGGGCGTCGCTGCCCAGGATGCCGCACTCATGGGCGAGCCCGCTGCCGACTCCACGCAGGTCCCCGCGCCCACCTACCAGCACAGCTCGCTCGACTGGCGCGACTGGTGGTGCTCTGACGACGCTCAGATCTACCAGTTCATCGGTCAGGACAACATCTACTTCTATTGCATCGCGCAGACCGCCATGTGGGAGGCCCTGGGTTGGAACCTCACGCAGAGCACCGTCAGCGCCTGCTACCACCTGCTCTACATGGGCAAAAAGGCAAGCTCGTCCTCGCAGACGCCTCCCCCGCCGGCAGACGACCTGCTCAACCACTACACCTGCGAGCAGATGCGCGCGCACTGGCTGTCGCTCGGCCTGTCCGAGAAGCCGGTGAGCTTTAGCCCCAAGGCATACGACACCCGCGTGACCGGCAAGGACAAGGACGGCAACGAGGTGCACGCCTGCGACGACAAGCGCGTCATCGATCCGGCCCTTAAGGAGAGCGCGCTGCTGACCGGCGTGTTCAACCGTCTGGCCCGCAGCTGCTTCTACGGCGTCGCCGTCAAGGAGGGCGACGAGAGCCCCTACCGCAACGGCTGCATCCCCGCCGGTGCTGCCTCCACCACCGTGGTCGAAGCCGCCGAGCAGGCAGCCCTCGCCTTTGAGCAGGCCATGTACAAGTTCGAGACGCACCGCGCACTCGCCGTGTGCGACGACTACCTGCGTGCCGCCAACAAGCGCTGGAGCGATGCCTCCAAGGCCGCCAACAAGCTCGAGGGCGAGCCGGCAAACGCCGCAATGACGCAGGCCCTCGTCGACGCCTTTACCGAACTGCGCGTGGCGACCGTGCTTATGCACGGCATCGTCCCGGCCGGCTGCGAGCTCATCTGCGAGTACTTCGACGTCGATCCGGTCGCCTTCTTTAGCTGGGATAACATCTTTGCCTCCACGGACGAGTTTGTGGAGAGCCTGGGCGAGAAGCCCGGCGAGCACCGCGTAAAGCCGCTGCCCCCGCGCTTCGACTTCTTCAGCAAGCACGAGAGCCAGTACTAAAACAACACTCGACATGTAATGGAATGGGAAGGAAAGACGGATGTCCAAGCCGCGTCGTCGTAAGCAGAAAAAGCAGGTCAAGGCCGAGCTCAAGCTTAGGCAGTTTGCCGCTACCGAGCTTTCCGACCAGCTTGCCGCCCTTCCCTGCGCCGCCGACCTGCCGCGCTTTTTGGTCGACACGGTTGCCGGCGCCTATGCCCCCACCGATGCCGAGCTCATGATCGAAGGCTTTGGCGCCGCGGCCACACGCCCAGTCACACTGCGTGCCAACACGCTCAAGGCGACCGCCGAAGACATCGCCGCCGCACTCGACGAGGCTGGCATCGCGCACCAAACCGTTACCTGGTATCCGGACGCTTTCATCCTGCCCGAGGCTCAGGTATCCGATTTGTGGGATCTCGACATCTACCGCGACGGCAAAATCTATCTGCAGAGCCTGTCGTCCATGATGCCGCCGTTGGTCCTGGGCGCTCAGACCGGCGAGGACATCCTGGATATGTGCGCGGCCCCCGGTGGCAAGACGACGCAGATCGCCGCCCTCACGCAGGGACAGGCGCACCTCACGGCCTGCGAGATGAGCATTCCCCGCGCCGAAAAGCTCGAAGCTAACCTCCACCGCCAAGGCGCAAAAAATGTGCCCGTCATGCGCATCGACGCACGCGAGCTCGACGAGTTCTTCCGCTTTGACCGCATCCTGCTCGACGCTCCCTGCACCGGCACGGGCACCGTCATCAGCGGCAACGAGAAGAGTCTGCGCGGCCTCACCGAGCAGTTGCTCGGCAAGTGCGCCCGCTCGCAGCGAGCACTTCTGGACCGCGCCATGGGTGCCCTCAAACCGGGCGGCACGCTCGCCTATTCGACTTGTTCGATCTTGCCGCAAGAAAACGAGGACGCCCTGCAAGAGGCCCTCGACAAGCACATGGACTGCGAGCTCATCCCCCTCGATGGCACGCCGAGCGAAAGTGAAACGCGCCGCGCCCAGGAAGCTGGCGAAGAGCCACGCGTCGAGAGCAACGTCCTCACCGAGGCCATCGCCGCCGGCCACGTCTCATCCGTCGCCAACGGTATGCCCGGCACGCTGACCATTCCGCCTAGCCGCGACTTTGAGGGCTTCTACATTGCCCTGATCCGAAAACGCAGCTAGCGCACGGATCCAAAACTCAACAAGCTATCTCCGTGCGCGTTTGCCCTGCTGGTCGCGATGCTGTTTAAGCATCGTGCGCTCCTTGCGTTCGGCCCTTTTGCCCTTAATGGCCGTGACCACAAAGTAGATGACCGCGGCGGCAACGATTGCGCCCACACACAGGCCAATCGAGCCAAACATTGCTGTCAATTCCATACCGCGTCACCTCTCTTTTAAACGGGACTTTCAAGATAGCACCTCGATCCCCGCCACCACAGCTCCTTCACGTTCGCCTGCCCTTCGGTCTAACGGATGGCGCGGCGGGGAAAAATCAACTCGTCAAACGATTTAGCATTCGCAATTCCGGCTGCATCGCGCCGGCCGTCATCACATAGAATCGAGTGTCCATGGATACCCTCAACGATCTAAATGAGCGCGTCGACGCCTTCGTCGGCACCAGCTCCTTCGACACGCCTGCCGCGGCAAACGACCAAGCTCCCATCGATGTACCCGCCGAGGTTCACGAGGACATCGTCGCCTCGGTCGATTTCTCCGAGGTCGAGCTCGCAGACGAGTTCACCGAGCCCCAGGTAGCCGTGACCCCCAACGGACTGCTCCCCATGGAGCCGCTGCCCATCGACGGGCGTTTGCGCAAGGCGGCCCTTCGCATGCCCGACGAGATCGAGGAGGCCAGCGGCTTTACGCTCTTCGGCCGTCGTATCAAATCGCTCATCTACACCACCGATGTCGCGGTTATCCGCAACTCCAACGCCGACGCCGTCTTTGCGGTCTACCCTTTCACGCCGCAGCCCGCCATTACGCAGGCACTGTTGACCGTCGCCGAGTGCCCGGTCTTTGTAGGCGTGGGCGGCGGAACTACGACCGGTAAGCGCTCCGTGCAGATGGCAGCCGTCTCCGAGATGCAGGGCGCGGCAGGCTGCGTGGTCAACTCCCCCGCTACTGCCGAGATGGTAGAGCACATCACCAACATCGCCGACATCCCCGTCATCGCCACGGTCGTTCGCTGCGACGACGATGCCCACGCCAAGGTGCGCGCCGGCGCCAAGATTCTCAACATCGCCGCCGGCAAGAACACGCCCCAGGTCCTACGCGAGCTGCGCGAGCACTATCCCAACCTGCCGCTTATCGCGCCGGGCGGCAAGACGCCCGAGAGCATTCGCGAGACCATCGCCGCCGGCGCCAACGCCATCATCTGGACGCCGCCTTCGGCCCAGCAGCTACAGACCGACATGATGCAGCGTTATCGCAAGATGAAGGAAGACGCCACACCTGTCATCTCGCGCGACGATGTGCCCATTATCGACCAGGTCGCCGCCGCCGAGGTCAGGCAGGTCGAGAACATGAATCCCGACGTGCCGATTCCCGACGAAGTCATCGAGCGCGTTGCTTCGATCCACGAGCGCGTAGAAGAGCATCGCGCCAACCGCGGCCTCAAGCCATCACTGCACGGCTTCTTCTTCCGCGGAAAGAAACGCTAGCCGCAACAGCAAGGCCTGCCCGACAAACGTGAGGCGGGCCGTTTTCGTTTGAACAATCATGCAGCGATGTGATGGGGCAAATTAATCCACGCGCTTGTCGCCCATAAAGAAGAGCGCCACCGTACCAGGTCCGGTATGCGAGCCAATCAGAGTACCGATGTCATTGATCTCAATCTTGCCTTTAAGCTGCGGAACCTGTTCCTCAATCAGCGCCGCAACTGCCTCGGCATCCTCGCGGCACGCCGAGTGCGACATGATGCACTTACCCGAATAATCCGCACCGCCCTGCACGTGTGCCATCATGGTCTTAGCCATCTCGGAAATCGCTCGCTTCTTAGTGCGAATCTTCTCACGTGGCGACAGCTTACCTTCGCAATCGACCGTCATAAGCGGGCAAATCTTAAGCGCCGTGCCGATGATCGCGCTCGCAGCCGAAATGCGACCACCGCGTAGGTAGCTCGACAGATCGGTCGAGAAGAACCAGTGGTGCAGGTTGAGTTTATGCTCCTCAATCCAAGCGGCCGTCTCGTCGAGTGAAGCCCCACTATCGCGCACGTCGGCGGCATATTCCAGCAACAGACCAAAGCCCGAAGACGCCCCCCAGCGAATCGATAACGCGCACCTTGCCGCCCTGGGGATAGCGATCCGCGAGCATCTGCGCCGCAACGCAGGCCGATCCATACGTGCCCGAAATACCCGACGACAACGTCAGGTGCAGCACGTCTTTACCCTCGGCAACAAACGGCTCCCAAAACTCCTCGTACTCACCCACGCTCACCTGAGACGTCTTGGGCATGGCGCCCGCGGCAATCTGGGCAAAAAACTTGTCCGGCGTAATCGACTGATACAAATCGTCCGTATAGACAACATCGTCGATCTCGTAATGAAAACACACGACAGGGATATTGCGCGACGCAAAGAACTCACGGGTTCGGTCGGCGGCGGATTCACAGGTCAGGACAAAATCACTCATATGAGGCTCCTTACTCATTGCTGCGCAAATTATCGCACAGTGAGCCTACATGCGGTACATATGTCCACTATTTACCAAATCGAACCAAATATAGTGAACATCTTTACCACCATCGTCTCCACCGGCCCCATGCATAAATATCTGAGAAAACACCCTCTGTCGTCTCCACCCAACCGACACATCTACCTTCACTAAATCGATTTACCAAACCGTTCAGCCGACAATTCAGCCGCTGGCGCAAAATCGAAACAAAAGCGGCGCATACTGATAAACGTTTGATGCTGTTTATCAGTTTTACCAGCCCCATCGGAAGGTGTTTCATGGTCGCATTCGATCGCAACCCGCAAGACTTCAAGTATCTGCGCCTGCTGTCGAGACAGTTTCCCACCGAACAATCCGCATTTACCGAAATTATCAACCTCTCGGCCATCCTTAACCTACCCAAGGGCACCGAGCATTTTATGAGCGACGTGCATGGTGAGTACGAAGCCTTTATGCACATCCTCAACAACTGCTCGGGCGTCGTGCGCGAACATGTCGACGAGATCTTTGGCGACACGCTCTCCTTTGACGAAAAGGGCGAGCTGTGTACGCTCATCTACTACCCGCGCGAGAAGATCGACCTGGTCCGCAGTCAGCGCGAGGACTCGCCCACCTGGTACAAGACGATGCTTGACCAGCTCATCATGGTCGCTCGCTCACTTTCAAGCCGCTACACGCGCTCCAAGGTGCGTAAGGCCATCCCGCGCGATTACGCCTATATCATCGACGAGTTGTTGCACACGCACCCGGACGAGAACAACTATCGCGTGCGCTATCACGAGCGCATCGTGGAGTCCATCCTGGAGACCGCCAGCGCCGACGACTTTATTGAGTCGCTCGCCTCGCTCATCAAGCGCCTGGCCGTCGACCACCTGCACCTGGTGGGCGACATCTTCGACCGCGGCGGCGGCGCGGCCAAGATTATGGACCGTCTGCTCACCTACCATTCGCTCGACATCCAGTGGGGCAACCACGACCTGCTGTGGATGGGCGCCGCTGCCGGTGAGCCTGCCTGCATCGCCACGGTGCTGCGCAACAACCTGCGCTACGACAATTACGAGATCCTCGAGAACGACTACGGCATCTCACTGCGTGAGCTCGTCGCCTTTGCCGATGCCACCTATTCCGCCGGCGAGTCCATCACCCCGCTGATCAAGGCCATCAACGTGCTGCTCTTTAAACTCGAGGGCCAGATTATCCAGCGTCACCCCGAGTTCGACATGACCGACCGCCTGCTGCTCGACAAGATCGACCACGACACCGGCACGGTCACGCTCGCCGACGGCAGCGTGTGGCCGCTCACGACCAACGACTTCCCCACCGTCGACCCGACGGACCCCTACATGCTCACGCCCCAGGAGCAACACATCATCGACAAGCTCGTGTCCGAGTTTGTCACCGCCGACCACCTGCATCGCCATATCGATTTCCTCTACACCCACGGCTCGATGTACAAGGTCACCAACGGCAATCTGCTGTTCCATGGCTGCGTGCCGCTCAACGAGGATGGTACCTTTAGCAGCATGAACTGCCTGGGCACCTGGCACGCAGGCCGCGATTATCTCGATTTTTGCGACCATATCGCCCGCCGCGCCTGGCGCGTGGGCGACCGCGACGCCCTCGACTGGATGTGGTACCTGTGGATCGGCTTTAACTCACCCGCCAGCGGGCGCCTGGTGCGTACCTTTGAACGCGCTTATATCGCCGATAAGAGCACCTGGGTCGAGCCGATGGACCCGTACTTTACGCTTACCAAGTCGCCCTCGGTCTGCGATGATATCATGCGCGAGTTTGGCGTCGCGCCCATGGCATGCTCGCCGACCGGCCACATCATCAACGGCCACACGCCCGTTAAAACCACCAAGGGCGAGCAGCCCATCCGCGCCGAGGGCAAGCTGCTGGTCATCGACGGCGGCTTCTGCCGCGTTTACCATCCCAAGACGGGCATCGCCGGCTATACGCTTATCTCGAGCTCGCGCGGCTGCCGCCTCAAGTCGCACCGGGCCTTTACGACGGTTGCCGAGGCACTCACGCGCAACGTGGACATCGAAAGCGAGACCAACCGTTTTGACCAAGCGGACCGTCGCCGCATGGTGAGCGACACCGATACTGGCGCCAAGATCCGCAGCCAAATCCAGGACCTGCGCCAGCTGCTCGATGCATATAGAAACGGTGCTATCGAGGAGCGCGCCTAGCACCACCCGCGGGGATTGGCTAAACTTGCTGAGTTAGTCATCCCCGCGGCGCTTCGGCGCCAGCTTAAGGCAGGTACCATGCAAAAGCTCCTTGCGCAGATCATGAAATTTGGCGTCGTCGGTGTCATTGCCACGGTTATCGACTTTGGCATTATGAATCTGCTTCACTACGGTCTGGGCCTCAACATCCTAATCGCCAACACCAGCGGCTTTATCATCTCACTCATCTTTAACTACCTCGCAAGCATGAAGTACGTGTTTGCGCACAAGGAAGGCATGAGCCGCCGCCGCGAGTTCATCATCTTTGTCGTGCTGTCCGTGATCGGTTTGGTGCTCAACGACGGCATCGTGCTGGCGCTCAACGCCGGCCTGGGACTCGAGGCCAATATCGCCAAGATCTGCGCCACCGCGCTTGTCATGGTCTACAACTTTGTGACCCGAAAAATCTTCCTGGAGGGCGACGAGACAAAATAGCTCGAAACCCCTGCAGCATTACGGCGCCCACGGACGACGCGCACTCAGCGCAGTATCGTCCGTGGGTGTCGCTCGTTTACGGGCAAATTTTCAACGTTTGCGGATTAGCTCTTGAAAATTTGGCGAGTTCATATAGTTCTTGGCAAAGACCTTACGTTTCCCTTGTAAAAGCTCTAAAGTATCCTCTGCTCGATTCATCAACGCATTGGATGTGATTACGTGCGCAAGGCGCTGGCACAACCTCATACCAAGCAGTTCCTCAAGTTTGCTGTCGTGGGTCTTATCTCCTTTGGCATCGACTGGGGCATGCTCATTGCGCTCGTCGAGCTGTTCCACCTCGACTTTTTGATGAGCACCACGGTTTCGTTTATCACGTCCGTCGTGGTCAACTACTGGCTCAGCATGAAGTACGTGTTCGACCACCGCGAAGGCATGAGCCGCAAGCGCGAGTTCACGATCTTCACCATCCTGTCGGTGATCGGCCTGGGCCTCAACGACCTGTACATGTTTGTGGGCGTCACGTTTTTGAGCATCGGCTACCAGGCCATGAAGGCCATCGCCACGTTCCTCGTCACCTGGTACAACTACTTCAGCCGCCGCTTCTTCCTCGAGGGCGCACGGTCATAGTCGATTCACTATTTGCTTGAATGTATAACCGGTTGGAATTCCCGTTCCAACCGGTTTTTTTGTTTGCAGAGAGACCCGGAGACCCAGTCTCATTCGCATGAAAAACGGGCGGTCCGGATGTTGGTCCGAACCGCCCGTCTGGCGCGCTATGTCGAGGCCTCTAGCCCGTTACGTAATACCAAACAACGTTGTCGCCATTGGAGAGAACGTAGTTACTGCAGGCCGTCATGGGCGTTGTGCCGTTGACGGAGTACATCCAGCCGCTCGTGCCGCCGTACTGTTTCTCGGCCAAACCACCAATCGCGGAGACATACGTACCGTACGACGAGCCATGTGCGTTGACAGAAAGGCCCAGCGCGCACAGGGCATCGTAGACGGTAGCGCCTTCGTTAAAGGTAAAGGTGCCACCAGAGGACACAGGATTGCCCACAGAGCTCGATGTGACCGAAACCGTCACCGTAACGTAGCTAGGCTGCTGCGAGCTGCCCTGGTCGCCAGTAGAGGCGTTGCCGTTATCGGGGGCAGAAGATGCCCCGCTGGATGAGGAGGAGGCGCCAGGCGTAGAGCCGGCCCCGCCAGAAGAAGTCGAGTTCTGAGAAGTCGACTGATTGCCGTCGGTCTTTTTATTGCTGTTCTTCTCTCCAGACTTCTTGCCATCCTTGTCTTCGGACTTTTTGCTATCCGAGCCCTTGTTTGATTCCTTGTCCGAAGACTCGGACTCCTTCTTAGAGTCAGATTTATCCGAACCCTTAGACTCGTCGTTCGCACCATCCGAAGATTTGGAATCCTTGGAGCCAGCTTTACCCGAAGCGACGGTCGAGTCAGACCCCTTGGCGTCCTTCGCGACGACGCTCTCCCCCGTCACGGTCTGAACGATCCAGTCAATGGACCAGGCGCCGCTCTCGGAAGGATGGACGAAGCCCAGCGATATGACAATTAGCGCAACGCACGCGGCGGTCAGGACGCCAGTAAGCGCCTTCCGTCGAGGGGCGGACGCCGCCGAAGCGGCGCCCTGTTGCTTTGCATCGTCGAACTGAATGAACGAGGAATTTGGTTGCTTGGGGTCAGCGTCCTTGGATTTATTGGACACAGCCCTCACCTACCGACGTTTGGTGAACACGAACACGCCGACGATGGCGAGACCGATGACGCCGGCGGCAACGCCAACAATGGCGAGCGGGTTGGCGCCAGTCTCCTGCTCGGAAGCACTAGAGGGCTTCTTAGCAGTGGTCGTAGAAGCAGCACCCGTATCGGACTTGGAATCGGACTTCTTGTCGGACTTGCTGTCCTTCTTGTCAGACTTCTTGTCAGACTTCTTCTCGTCCTTCTTATCGGACTTATCGGAGTCCTTCTTGTTGGGCTTGTTGTCCTTGGTCTCGGTCTTGGTCGACACCGTCGTCTTGGTCATCGGCTTATGACCCGGAGCGACAGCGCCGCCAGCCTGCTGGCCCTTCGTGCCGGAGCCGGAACCCGTGCCCGTGCCAGCGCCAGCACCGGAACCGTTGCCAGCGCCACCATTGCCGCCATTGGAGCCAGAACCGCCATTGCCGCCAGGGTTAACAGCATTCTTGGTCCACTTGGCATACAGCGTCAGATCGGCCGTCACCGGCGTACTGAAGTCATCTGTCTCT
>CABSNL010000031.1 GCA_902479095.1 uncultured Collinsella sp.
GGTCTCGGGGGCGAGCGCCACGTTCATATCCTCGGTCTTGACGGTGAAGCCGTTGCCCGAGCGCACCAGCTGGGCATCGAAGAAGTTCATCTGCGGCACGCCGATAAAACCGGCGACGAAGATGTTCGCGGGATGGTTGAAGACCTCCTGCGGGGTGGCGATCTGCTGGACGACGCCGTCCTTCATGACCACAATGCGATCGCCGAGGGTCATGGCCTCGGTCTGGTCGTGGGTGACGTAGATGAACGTGCCCTTGATCTCATGGCGCAGCTTGATGAGCTCGGCACGCATCTGGTTACGCAGCTTGGCGTCCAGGTTGGACAGCGGCTCGTCCATCAGGAAGACCTTAGGATCACGCACGATGGCGCGGCCGATAGCGACACGCTGACGCTGGCCGCCCGAAAGCGCCTTGGGCTTACGGTCGAGGTACTCGGTGATACCCAAGATCTCGGCAGCGGAGCGAACCTTGCGGTCGATCTCGTCCTTGGGGACCTTCTTGAGCTCAAGCGTAAACGCCATGTTCTCGTACACCGTCATGTTGGGGTACAGAGCGTAGCTCTGGAACACCATGGCGATGTCGCGGTCCTTGGGAGCGACGTCGTTGACGCGCTTGCCGTCGATGAACACGTCACCCGAGGTGATGTCCTCCAGGCCAGCAACCATGCGCATCGTCGTGGACTTACCGCAGCCAGACGGGCCAACGAGGACGACGAACTCCTGGTCGTGAACGGTGAGGTTAAAGTCCTCAACAGCGAGCACGCCATCCTCGGTAACCTTGAGGTTGTGCTTCTTCTCCTCGGTCTTCTTCTTTTTGCCAAAGAAGCCCTTCTTTTTGGACTCGGTGTTGGGATACACCTTCTGAACATGTTTGAGAACGATCTCGGCCATGTCTTTACCTTTCGATATGCGGCACCATGTTGAGGGCGCCGCAGAAACTTGCAAAACAGTTACGGCATCAGCCCTTGACGGCACCTGCCACCACGCCGTCGATGATGTACTTCTGGCAAAGGATATACATGACGACGATGGGGATAACGACCATCATGATGCAGGCCATCATGGGGCCGAGCTCGACGTGGCCATAGCCGCCGCGGAAGTACTGGATCAAGATAGGAATGGTCTTGTACTTGGTGGAGTCGAGGGTGAGGTAGGGCAGCAGGTAGTCGTTCCAGACCCACATGGTCTCGAGGATGCCGACCGAAAGATAGGTGGGCTTCATGATGGGGAGGACGATCTTAAAGAACACCTGGACCGGGTTGCAGCCATCAATCATGGCCGCCTCTTCGATCTCGAGCGGGATGTTCTTTACAAAGCCGGCGAACATAAAGACCGCCAGGCCCGCGCCAAAGCCAAGGTAGATAAAGCAGATGTTGAACGGCGTGTTGAAGCCGATGCGGTCCGCCAAATTGGACAGCGTGAACATGAGCATCTGGAAGGGCACGACCATCGAGAACACGAACAGGTAATAGAAGAAGTTCGAAATCTTGCTGTTGACGCGCACTACGTACCAAGCGCACATGGAGCAGCACACCAAAATCAGAACGACCGACGTGACCGTGATGATGAGCGAGTACATAAACGCCGAGGCAAAGCCCTGCTCGTTAAGAGCGTGCACGTAGTTTGCAAGGCCGTTGAACGTCTCAGGCGTAAGCAAATCGAACGCCGTGGTGGTGCTGATTGCAGTTCCCTTTTTAAAGGAATTGAGCGCAATCATGAACACGGGGTAGATCCACGCGAGCGACAGAATCGTAAAGAAAATCGAGAGCGCGCGGTTAATAGCCTTATCGCGTTTCATTACTGCTGCACCTCCTTGGACCTCGTGGCCTTAAGTTGGATCATGGAGATTGCTACGACCAGGATGCAGAAGATAACCGCCTTGGCCTGACCGATGCCCTGCCATGCGATACCGGCACGCGAATAGAACGTGTTGTAGATGTTCAGGGCGAGCATCTCGGTGGAGTGCGCAGGGGCGCCGCCGGTAAGGGCGAGGTTCTGGTCGAACAGCTTAAAGCCGTTGGTGATGGACAGGAACAGGCAGATGGTGATCGTCGGCATCAGATTGGGGATCTTAACCTTCCAAAACGTCTGCCATGCCGTGGCGCCGTCGACCTTGGCGGCCTCGATGTAGTCGGACGGAATGGACTGCAGACCAGCGATGTAGATGATCATCATGTAGCCGACCTGCTGCCACAGGGTCAGGATGATAAGGCCCCAGAAGCCAGCAGCAGAGTTAAGGGCGATAAGGTCGGCGCCGATGTTGGAGAGCAGGCAGTTGATCAGAATCTGCCAAATGTAGCCCAGCACGATGCCGCCGATCAGGTTCGGCATAAAGAAGATCGTACGGAAGATGTTGGTGCCCTTGAGTGCCTTGCGGGTGAGCGCCTGCGCGATGGCGAGGGCGATCACGTTGATGAGCACCGTCGACAGGAAGGCAAACGCCACCGTAAAGAAGAACGACGTGGCAAACTGCGGATCGGACAGCGCGCGTACGTAGTTCTCGATACCGACAAAGTGCGCGTTACTAATGATAATAAACTGGCAGAACGAGAGATAGAAGCCCTGGATAAAAGGGATCACGAACCCGATCATAAACGCCAGACACGTGGGCAGCATAAAGAGCGGCCACCAGCGCTTGAGTGCTTTGCCCATAAAAGGGTCCTTTCAATATGCAGGGGGCGGGCAAACCAACGTCTGCCCGCCCCCTGTCGCTAATCAGATAGCTTGGGCAGCAACTGCTTACTCGGAAGCGGCCTTCTCGGTCTTCCAGCCATCGACGAAGGCGTTCTTGACGCCGTCCCACTTGCTGTTATCGGCAGCGTAGGCAATCAGAGCCTGCTTGAGGTTCTTCTTCCACTCCTCGGAGGGAATGTAGACGAAGTCCCAAGCGACGGTCTTCTTGCCGTCCTTGGCCATGGCAACGGCCTGCTGCGAGAAGACGTTGGTGGTCTCCTTGGCGCTCTTGAACGGAGCGGTCAGACCCATCTTGTCGGCGATGATGCTGGTCGGGGTGTCAGCGGTGACGCACCAATACATGAAGTCCTCGGTGGCCTTCTGGGCATCCTCGGAAGCCTGGGAACTGACGCACCAGTAGTTCTCGCCGCCGGAGCACAGGCCCTGGTTCTCCTCGCCGTCAACACCGATGTAGATGGGCATCATGCCAATCTGATCGTCGGTCATGCCGGCCTTGACGAGGTCAGAGTAGGCCCAAGAGCCGTTCTGGTAGAAGACGGCCTTGCCGGTTGCGAACTCGTTGGTGGCGTCGTCGCCGGTCTTGGAAGCAAGCTGCGAAGGATCGCAGGTGGAGTCGGTGATGTACAGGTCGAAGATCTGCTTGTAGTTGTCGAGGAACTCACCCTTGATCTCGTCGTCCTCCTGGTTGTGCTCCTTCTCAAACTCGTAGTAGAGCGGCATGTTGGCAAGGTGGGTGGTGTAGCGCCAGCTGGAGGAGTCGTCCATGCCGGCGGAAGTGAAGGCACCCTCGACACCAAGCTCGTCCTTGCGGGCCTGGATGTCGTCGGCACAAGCCTTCAGCTTGTCGAAGGAGTTGATGTCCTCGGCCTTGTAGCCAGCCTTCTCGAGCAGCTGCTTGTTGTAGATGATGCCGAAGCTCTCCTGGACCCAGTCGATGCACACATCCTTGCCGTCGGACTGCAGAGCCAGGGAGTCGTCAATGAGCTCACCGCGGAGCTTGGTATCGGACAGGTCGGCGCAGTAATCCTTCCAGTTCTTAAGACCGGTGGGGCCGTTGACCTGGAACAGGGTCGGAGCGGAGCTCTTGGACATCTCGGACTTAAGCTTCTCCTCGTAGGTGTTGGAAGCGGCGGTCACGATCTTGACCTCGACGCCCTTCTCCTTCTTATAGGCCTTGGCGATCTCCTTCCACTCCTTGTCGACCTCGGGCTTGAATTGGAGGAAGTAGACCTCGGCAGCGTCACCAGAAGCAGAGGAGCCGGAGCCGGCAGAACCACCGCAACCCACGAGGCCCAGACCAAGAACTGCAGCCGCGGAACCAGCAAAGCCCAGGAACTGCCTTCTGCTCATTTCGTTCTTCATTACAATCCACCCTTTCACACCGTGGCGGCACCCTTTGCCGCCGCCTTCGGAGATTGGCTCGGGGACTTTGCCCCTTTTGCTGATTTGAACGATACGCTATTTGGCTAGTTGTTTGAACAAGTATTACTAGAGCGGTAGAAAAACTTCGGTGAACGGTAATTTCAACTTGATACTTGACAAGTTTTGTATAAACAATTATTTGTTATCTAATGCAGAGAAAACGCCCGGTCAAGCCGATGTACCGTCGGTTTGACCGGGCGTTTTCTCTTTGAGGCCATGAGTCTCGTCAGGCTGCGAGCTAGCCGGCTATCGCTTGGAATTGACGCGGTAATGGAAGATCTCGGGGTGTGTGCGAGTGTGCGTCACCTCAAACAAGATGCCATCCGAGGTGTACGACTGACTCTCCATGACGGCAACGCAGTTGTATTTGCCGAGGTCAAGATAGCTGCAGTCCTCATCGTTGGCGAGCTCGACACTCACCGTACGACGGCTCGCCATCACTTTGACACCGCGCTTGTGCTCCAGATAGCCGTAAATAGAATCTGCCGCGATCTCGGGAGTCAGGCCCTTGGCGATCGACGCCAATAAATAGCCATGGTCCACTTGGCGCGCGTTGCCGTTGAGGCTTCGGACACGCACTACGCGAATCAACTCCTCGCCCACCTTAAAGCCCAGGTGACGAGAGAGTTGCTCGGTGCAAACCAGATGTTCGAAAGACTTAACGTCCGTCGATGCAACGGCATTGTTGCGCTTTGCAAACTCGCCAAACGACTCAACCTCTTCGAGTGCGCCCAACATGTCGGTTTCGCCCTTAAGCCAAATAACGCGCACGCCCTTGCCGTGTATGGGCTGCACAAACATCCCGTCGGCCAGCATACCCAAGGCGCGACGGACGGTATTGCGAGTGCATCCGAACTCCGCGGTCAGTTCGGCTTCGGTTGGCAGCATCTCCTGAAACGCATAGGTCCCATTAATGATGCGCGAGCGTATTTCTCGGTAGATTCCTTCGTATATCGCTTTTGGCATTGTTTCACCTCTACATTATTCATTTCCGGCTAGGCACGATAGCATTTCTTAAAGTTGTTTAAACCGAATATCGGTAAAGCGACAGGATTTAACCGTTGACGGTTTCTGTCATGCCCAAATCGGTTTCGCTCAAAACTGCCGGTACGACAATCGTCTGGTCCTCTACAATGAATCCATTGTTTAAACGTTTCCCCACGCGCAACGCGCCTCGATATTCGGAAGGCAGAACATGCTGCAAAAAATCCAACGCTTTGGCGGGGCAATGTTCGCGCCCGCCATGCTGTTTTCTATATCAGGCCTCATGGTCGGCGTCTCCGCTCTCGCAACGACTGCGGACATCGTCGGCGATCTCGCCGTATACGGAACCCCTTGGTACGTTTTCTGGGCTATCATCCAGCGCGGCTCGTGGACGGTCTTTAAACGCCTCCCGCTCCTTTTTGCCGTAGCGCTGCCCATCGGTCTTGCCCAAAAACAACCGGCTCGTTGCTGCCTCGAGGCTCTCGTCGCCTATTTTGCCTACTGCTTCTTTTTGAGCGAGATCATTAAGCTGAGCGGAGACAACCTTGGACTTGAGTACCCGTCATCTTTGACCTCCGCCAGCGGTATCACCGTCATCGACGGCATCAAGACGCTCGACACCGGCATTATCGGCCCGCTGGCGGTATCGGCAACCGTCGTCGCCATCCATGACCGCTTCTACGATGCCAAGGTTCCCGATTGGCTCGGCACCTTCTCGGGCTCCTCGCTGGTCTACCTCATCAGCTTTTTTGCCGTGTTTGCCCTTGCCGCTATCTCGGCCGCCATCGTGCCCTACGTATACGATGTAACTGATACGCTGCGTCACGCGCTTGCGGGCATTGGTCCCTTTGGCGTAGGCATCTTTGTCTTTTTAGAACGAGCACTCGAGCCCTTTGGCCTGCACCACCTGCTCTACATGCCGATCTACTACGACAACCTGGTCATTAACGACGGCATCTACGCCACGTGGAGCAGTTTGCTCCCCATCCTCTCCCATAGCACGCGCCCCCTTAATGAACTTGCGCCGTGGGCCGGTTTTACCGCCACCGGCTGGGTCAAGCTCTTTGGCCTTCCTGCCATCGCAGCTGCGTTCTACTCCACCGCAAAACCCGAGCGCCGCGCCGGCCTCAGGGTCATCCTTGCTCCCGCCATCATCGCCTCGGTGGTTTGCGGCGTTACCGAGCCACTCGAGTTTCTCTTTATGTTCACCCACCCCGGGCTCTTTTTGCTCTACGCCGTCTTATCGTCTTGCCTTGCCACAACCATGAATCTCTTTGGCATCGTCGGCATCTTCTCGGGCGGCCTCATGGAGATGGCAGCCTTCAACTTTATTCCGCTCATGCGCACGCATGCCGGTGCCTATCTTTTGGCGCTCGGTATCGGCCTTGCCTTTAGCCTCATCTTTTTTGTTAGTTTTCGAGCACTCATCTTGGTCTATGACCTTAAGACACCGGGCCGCGAGGATCATGTCGCCAATCGCGCGGCAATCGATTGTTTAACGGGAAGCGACTTTGCCAAAGAGCAATCCCCCAATGACGAGGTCGATAGTCGATCCGATCAAGATCACGTCCTCGCTGAGCGGGTAATTCAGCTTTTAGGTGGCGTTGGCAATATCGTGGGCGCAACCAACTGCGCCACGCGCCTGCGCGTCGAGGTCGCAGACCCTTCCATCGTTGCAGATAACGCGTCGTTTGTCGCGGTGGGCGCCAAGGGCCTCATCATTACGGGCAAGACCGCCCAGGTGGTCATCGGCATCTCCGTTCCCCGCGTTAAAGAGCATTTTGACCAGATCATGGGCCTCGAGCCGGAATTTGTGCCCACCACCTCGGCCTCCCCTGCCGCCATCGCAGCCCATAAGCGCGGCGATATTTGCTTCTTCGATATCGACGGAACGCTCGCCTTGCAAGACCCCAGGCTCGCCCAAGACCTTCCCGAAGACGAGCGGGACCTCTCCCCCTATCCCAGCGAGGCGGTTTCGCAGGCAATCCGCGAGTTTGTCGCCAACGGCAACATGGCCTTTATCTGCACGGGACGTACCCTCAGCTGCATCCACCCCAAACTTCTTGAGCTGCCTTGGACCGGCATCGTCTGTCTTGCGGGCGGTTACGCCGAGATCAACGGACACGCAATTCGCGATCTGTCGATGACGCCCAGTATGCTGCAGCGTCTTGCCCCCTACCTTGAGCAATCGGGCGAGGTCATCCGCTTTGAGGGCCTCAACGGCGTCGTGCGCATGAGTGCCGATGCGCCCGATGCTCCCGGATACGCGCGCACCCTGGGCGACGCAGTCACGCAGCTGCAACATTACAGTGTCTACAAGATCTTGATGTCTACATCGCTCGCCAACCACATCGCTCAAGATAAGGCACTTGAGCCGCTGCTGTGCTTTAACGAGCTCGAACTCGAGGTAACCGAAATCTCGCCCCGCGAATGCACGAAGCGCGGGGGCATCCAGTCTGTACTCGACGCCCTCGACCCCCACCACGGAACCGTATACGGCATTGGCGACGCCAGCAATGACGTCTCGCTGATGAACGCCGTCGATGTCGGTATCGCCATGGGCAATGCGCCGGACTATCTCAAGGATAAGGCCGATTACGTGACCGACACCGTCGATCACGACGGTGTCGTTGCGGCGCTCGAGCATTTTGGGCTGATTTAGGCGCGCTCCATCAAACGCACGCCCGTTGTCCCAAATCGCCAAAACTGCCGCGCCAAACGCCTTAATGTGGCAATATGTTGTCTGCATATTGCATCAACGCAACCTCAGAAAGAATGCGAGAACCCGTGTCCAGTCCGTTTACCAGCTTTTTAGCCCAGCACTTTGACCAGATTAACGACTATCTGGCCACGTTCTTTGACGGACAGGCGACCTCTACCGATATCGAGCGCTACCTGTACGCGCCGCTCTCGGCTTTTACGGCCAACGCCGGCAAGCGCCACCGCCCGCTTATCTGCATGCTCGCCGCAACCGCAGTGGGCGGTAGCTTTGAGAGCGCCCGCAGTGCCGCGGCAGCCATCGAACATTTCCAGTCGGGCGCGTTGATCCACGACGACATCGCCGACAACGGACAGCTTCGTCGAGGCAAGCCCTGCATGCACCTTACCGAGGGCACGGGCCTTGCTATCAATTGTGGCGACCTGGCGCTCACCATGGTCACCAAAACGGTTCTCGACGACCCCACGCTGGAGTCCGACGTGAAGCTGCGCGTGCTCCACGAGCTTACCGAGATGATCGTCCGCACCATCGAGGGTCAAGCGCTCGACCTGGGTTGGGTCCGTGACGGGCGCTTTGATATTTCGGTTGATGACTACCTGGACATGGCGACGCACAAGACCGCGTTTTACAGCGGAGCCACGCCGCTTGCCACCGGAGCCATTATCGGCGGCGGCAGCGATGAGCAAATCGAAGCGCTGCGCGCCTTTGGCCTGCACACGGGCCTTGCCTTTCAGATTCAGGACGACCTGCTAAACCTTGTCGGCACTAAGGAAGCCGCCAACAAGGACTTCCGCACCGACATCACCGAAGGCAAGCGCACGCTTGTCGCCGTACACGCCCTCTCTGATGAGCGCCACCACGACGAGGTCGAGGCGATTCTTTCCTCGGGCACCGATGATCCCGCGCAGCTCGCACGCGCCGTGGAGATCTTCCAGAAGACCGGCTCCATCGATTACGCCCACACTTACGCGCTCGACCTGACCGCTAAGGCCAAAGCGGCCATCGAGAACGTTGAGCTTGATCCGCACGCACGCGAGCTGTTCCTCTCCATGGCAGATTTCTTTGTGGAGCGCCTTAACTAACGGGGGTTATAAAACCTGTCAGCAGCGTATTTAGGCACAACTTGCTACACTGTTGAGTGCATGTTTATGCATCCCTTTGCGTTGTCTATCCGACAGACGCTCAAATAGTACGAATGGTACGCCGAAAGGGGTTCGTTCATGGAACCTATTACAACGGGCATGCAAGGAGCAGCCGTCGAGGACGTGCAGTCTCGTCTCCTGCAGCTCGGCTACACGATTGATGCCGCCGAAGTCACCGACAAGTACTTTGGGGCCACCACTGAGCAGGCCGTCAGCACCTTCAGACTCGACAGCGGCCTTGCTGCCGGTCATGCCGTCGATATCCCCTGTTGGAGCGCCCTTGTAGACGCTTCGTATAAGCTGGGCGACCGCACCCTCTATCTGCGCATGCCCAATTTCCATGGCGCCGATGTGCAGGCCCTGCAGCGCGCTCTCAACGTTTTGGGCTTTGCCTGTGGCGAAGACGACGGCTACTTTGGTCCGCATACCGAGGCCGCCCTGCAGCAGTTCCAGGAAAATGTCGGCCTGTTTGCCGACGGCATGGCCTTCCAGGACACCTACGCCTACATCAACCGCCTGCACCATGTGTGGGAGGGCAAGCCCTCGGTCACCGAAGCCGAGTCCCGCATCGGTTTTGCTCGCGCCGCCAACGTGCTCGAGCGCTTCCAGATTGCCGTTATCGGCGAGGACCCCATCGCACGCAGTGTTGCGTCGCGCATGTGGAATATCGCCACGGCAACGACCGACAACAGCGGCATGATGCTCTGCGACTCCGAGGTCCCAACCGACGTTGACCTGGTGCTCGAGATCGCAAGCGACGAGCTGCCCGCCGACGCCGCACCGCGCGCCACGATTGCCCTCGCCGAGTGCCACAACCTGGCCCAGCGCATCCGCACTGCCAATGTCGCCGCACAGCAGAAGCCGGCACGCATTCGCATTGAGCTCACGGGCATGACGCGCTACAACGGCACCTTCACGGCCAGCGACGCGCAGACACTCGCCGTACGCCTGCTCGATGGCGTTTGCGATGCCCTCGCAGATTAGGTAAACTAAACGAGTTGCTTTTGGGCAACACCACACATTGGGACGTAGTTCAACGGTAGAACTCCGGTTTTTGGTGCCGGCTGTTGGGGGTTCGAATCCCTCCGTCCCAGCCATTAAAATTGAGCGCCCTGAGCCCATAACGGCCCAGGGCGCTTTCTTGTGGGCAAGCGGAGGGATTCGAACCCGCAAGGGTGCGAAGCCGAGGAAACGCGAAGGCGCCCCAAGCCCATTAGGACCAAGAGCGCCTAACATCAAGAAAATATCAGCCCAGTTCCGAAAAGCGAACCGCATGCAACAACCAGGTAACCACAGGCCCCGGGAGAGCGGGGACACCGGCTTAGGTTTATCGCGAGTTCCGCACGAACAGGAGGCCACTTAACCTCGATGTTTTGGACGTGACAGCGAGAGGGGCCCTGGTATGGCAAGGTGACGTGAAACAAGGCGGCGCTGACCTTCTGGTCGCGCCGCCGAAGTTGAACGTCAGATTGCCGTGCCAGGGCCCCTCGCAGCGTCAAGAAGACCGCCGTTCGGTAGAACGGCGGAGCTAATTGTTCAGCATGCGGTCGAAGCTTCCCGAGTCGCCATCCCGATAGTCTGCGGTCATCAGAATCTCCTGCGGAATGCGCCCACCTTCACGTAGCACGTTGCGAAACTGTACGCGCGTAACCATGGGCAGATCCTTGATCGTCGCTGCCAGGTTCTGCGGCACACCCTGGTTGGCAGCCGCGGGTTCGCACTCTCCGCCGGCCTTCACGCGACGCTTATGCTCGGCGAGCATAGCGCGATACATGCCGGCATGCAGGCGAATCTCAACCACATTGGCATTGCGAGTCTGCTCGACGATGCGCGCGCCCTCGCGATCGATATCGCCCACGTAGTAGACGTAGTTAAAGCGATAGCCAATCTCGGCCAGATAATCGTCCAGGGCATGCGAGACGCTCGCCTTGCATCCGCCGCCAAAAATCACGCCGCCCACCTTGATGCCAAAGAGCTTGGCGTGCTTGCGGCCACGCAGCAGCTTGACGATCTCGTCGTAAGTGTCCAGGTTCTCGACCATAATGAACGGCTTGTCGGCTCCCAGCGTAAAGAAGCCCGTAAAGTGCACGGGGCGATTGGGGGCGACCTTGATCGCCTGCATGCTGATGCCCTTTTCGGTCATACGCCTGATCAAGCGCTCACCGTGCTTGCCGTCAAAAGCCTTCTCGTCGTTAAAGATCTGGTAGGCACGCTGGCGGCGCGAGGCAACCGGCGTATCGGCACCTCGGTTCTGTTCGATCCAAGCCTGGATGATTGCGATTTCCTCGGCAATCTTGCGGTTGGACATCTCGTTATGCTGAGTGCGCTGCGGAGCCTTTTTGCCGTCCTTGCCCTCGACCTTTACGATCTGTGTCTGCTGCTCCTTGATCTTAGAGAGCGCCGTAGGCGTAGGGACAACCTTGAGCAGCTGCCTGCCTAAAACGCGGGCAAGGGCAAACGTCGAGACCTCGCCGTGGACGGACGACTTGGGCTGCTGGGCAGCAGTATCTGCTGCGGCAGACTCCGGCTTCTTCTGAGACTTGCGCTTAGAATCGCCTTGGGAATTGCGCTCGTGCTTCGGCATAGACGCCTGCTTCTGCGGACGAACGGACTTGCTCTCCTTCGCCGGCTGGCGCTTAGGCTGCCCCGAAGAAACCTCGGCCTTCGCATCCTCGTTCTGCGGCGTGGTCTTCTCGGTTGCAGTCTCGGCATGGGAACTGCGGCCCCCACGATGGCGACGGCGGCGAGGCTTGCTCGACGCGCCCTGCTCCGTCCGCCCATCAGTAGGCTGCTGGCCCTTGGCCTCGGCATCAACCTCAAGCTGCGGCTCAACAGGCTTCTGCTCGCGAGCCGCCGGCTCAACGGCCTTTTCGTCCTGGGTGGTCGAAACCGACTCGCCCTTCTCCTGACGCTTTACGGGATACGCGCGTCCCGCAAAACCGCGACCAGGACGACACGAACCCGGGGCCTTCTTGGCAGACTCCTCAACATCGTTTGCAACCTCAGAAGACTCTTCAACCTCACGCGCGGCATCCTGCTGTGCAGCCTTAAAGTGAGCACCGCGACGGCGCTTGGGCTCTTGGGCCTCCACGGGCTTTTGATCCTTCGTGGGCTTCTGCGACTCGGCAGCAACCTCGGTCTCAACAGCCTCGGCATCCATCTCGCGCTTTCGAGCAACGGCGCGACGGAAGCGCTCCTGCTGGGCGCGGCGCTGTGCATCGCGCTTGCCACCCCCGCCAAAACCGCCGCGTCCTGCCTTGGCCGTAAAGGCACGCACGACGTTCTCATCGAGCAACTCATCGGTATCGACATGCCCACGCGGAGCAACTTCTTCCACAGCAGGCACGTCAGCGAAATCCTCGACGACAAAATCTTCGACGGACTCGGCAGGCTGCTCCTGGACATCGCGGATCTCGGCATTGATGGTATAGAACGCCGGGCGCCCGTTAATGCCGCTACCCTCGATCTTGGTCACGATATTTGCCGCGATAAGCTCATCGCGCATCGCCTTGGTGTCGCACTCTTTATCGACGGAGCGGAAAATCTGCGCCAGCGCACTCGACTTAATCTTGAGCGCCTTGCGGCAAAGCAGGTCGTAGGCAACCAGCTTGGCACGCTCAGCAGAAAGCGACGTCTGGCTGCTCAGGCGCTCAGCCAAAGCATCGACATTTTGTTGGTTATCGGAATATACCGTCTTGGCCACGGGGCCCCTTTCATATGCACACATATACGCCCATATGGTACAACGCGCGAGCCTATCCACGCAAAACATCTGCGAGAACGCCCTTACATCACCCGTTCTCGCAAGAAAAAAGACCGAGTCCGCTTGATTGCGGACCCGGTCTTTCCGAGTCATATGGATGAGAGATTCAACCCGTCCGACCGACTAGGCCTTGGCGGCCTCGGCGTCAGCGGGAGCCTCGGCGGCAGCGGCGCGACCGTACTCGGCCTTGCCCATCTCGGACCACTCGGGCTCCTCATCAGGCATGGAGCCAGCCTCCTTGCCGAAGAACTCCTTGAGGCAGTTGACGGCGACGATGAGGCCCAGGACCATCAGCAGGACGGCAAAGACGAGCTGCAGGCCCTTGGTGGCGGCGACGGAAACGGCGGCCGTGGTGGCGGTAGCCGGGATGGTGCCGAAGAAGCCGTAGGCCTGGACGGCGGTCATGCAGCCCATGGCGCTCTGGACCAGCGAGGTGAAGGTGCAGCAGAGCAGGAAGACGACGGGCACGTAGAGCATCCAGCCCTTGCGGCCGGTGCACTTGCAGAACACGGCGAGGGTGATCATGGTCATGCCGCCGAGCAGCTGGTTGGAAGCACCAAAGAGCGGCCAGATGTTGGCATAGCCACCAAAAGCGAGGGCGAGACCAGGAAGCAGGGTGACGACCGTGGCGAACCAGGGGTTGCCGAGGACCTTCATGTAGCCGGCCTTGGACTCGATGGCCAGGGCATCGTTGGTCTGGGCAAAGAACTCGGAGAACGAGGTGCGGGCGATGCGGGCGACGGCGTCGAGCGAGGTCAGAGCCAGAGCGGAGACGTTCATGGTCATGAAGACGGTAGCGAGCGTGCCGTCAACACCGAAGGCCTGCATACCGCGGGAGATGCCGGCGGCGAAGATCTGGAACGGGGTGGAAGCGACACCGGCGTTGAGAGCGCCAGTACCGGCGGTGTTCATATCGGAGAACATGATGCCGGCGACGATGATGGCAAGGATGCCGACGAAGGACTCGACGATCATGGCGCCGTAACCGACCTTGACGGCGTCCTGCTCCTTCTCGACCTGCTTAGAAGAGGTGCCCGAAGATACGAGGCTGTGGAAACCGGAGAGAGCACCGCAAGCGACGGAGACGAACAGGACCGGGAACATCATGCCGGAGGCAGTGGAGAAGCCGGTGAAGACCGGAGCGGTGATAGTGGCCTGACCGTTGACGCCCAGGACGACGATGCCGAGGACAGCGCAGACGATCATGACGATCATCATGATGGAAGTGAGGTAGTCACGCGGGGTCTTGAGCATCTGGATGGGCATAGCGCCAGCGAAGACCAGGTAGACCATGACGACGGCGAACCACTGGAACTTATCCAGGCAGACCGGGAACTGCATACCGACGGCGAACATGAGAACCATGAGGACCACGCCGGTGACGAACTCGGCAGCACCGGTGAGGTTGAACTTCTTCTGGGCCCAACCAAAGGCGATAGCGACGAAGGTGAACAGGATGGAGATGGTACCAGCGCAGCCGGCGGCATAGGACTTGGTGAAGTCGATGGCACCGGTAGCAGCACCAGAAGCGTCAACAGCCGGGGTAAACATGAACGTCTTGCAGACCATGTCGGTGAAAGCGGCGATGACGATGATGCAGAACAGCCAGCAGAACAGCAGGAACAGGCGACGGCCGGTCTTGCCGATGTACTTCTCGATGAGCTGAGCGAGCGACTTGCCGTTGTTCTTCATCGAGGCGTACAGGGCACCAAAGTCGTGGACGGCACCAAAGAAGATGCCGCCGACGAGGACCCAGAGCACGACGGGCAGCCAGCCAAAGGCCATGGCGACGATCGTACCCGTGACAGGGCCAGCACCGCAGATCGAGCTGAACTGGTGCGAGAACGCGGTGAAGGCGGAGACGGGCGAGAAGCTGTTGCCGTCCTTCATGCGCTTGGCCGGCGTGAGGGCATCCTTGTCAACGCCCCACTTGTTGGCCAGCCAGCGGCCATAGCCCAGATAGCCGCAGGCGAGCACCGCCGCGGCCACAACCATGAGCAAAACTCCGTTCATTACATTTCCTCCTCTAAAAAGAACTTCCTAGACATAAAAAATGAGGGCCGTCGGTTGCGCTCGACGGCCCTCATCTTCATCAGCCGCCCGTTATCGTACGGGCTAGCTGTATGTGCTAACCCGCATCAGATAATTACTACGCTGATAATGTTTAGCTGATGCGTGAACATGTCTAAGAAATCCTCTTCAATCATGATGCGAACGATCCGTGCGTGTTCACATCCCCCAGTGGTTGAAAAGGAGTATGAAACTTTAGTTACCTAAAGTCAACGCAAATTTGTAATGAATTTTCAACTTTTTTGGATTTCTCGTTATAAAACGCCATTGGCCTCGGACTTTACCCCACGACAGTTTTTGCATGAGAGATGCCCCTGAGAGCCGCGGGAGCCGGGCGGCGCATATGAACTTTCCTGCTCTACAGTCCTGCGCAAGACGGAGAGCACATTAAGTGCTCTCCGGCTCGTGCGGAACTCGCGATAAACCTTGTATACGCCCGCCCGCTCCCGAGGGGCTCCCATCCCAAATGCGGAGCAAAGCTCCGCACACCATCTTTTTCTTTCAGCTAAAGCACGCCGGAAATTCGACGCAGCTGGCTAACCTTGCCGGACGTTGTCGACGCCAATCCGGCTCAGAAGCCGCATCGATACAGAAAGGTCCCCGGCGCTGCCCGGGCGCCAGCGGCCGCATATGAACTTTATCGCGAGTTCCGCACGAACAGGAGGCCACTTAATGTGGCCTCCGTCGTGAGCAGGACTGTAGAGCAGGAAAGTTCATATGCGGCCGCTGGCGCCCGGGCAGCGTCGGGGACCGCATCCGTACGACTACAGCGTCATGTTTGGATCGGCGTCGACGTCGAACGGCGAGATTTCGCCTCGGTCGAATTTACGGCGGGCGACCTCCGCGATCATGGCGGCGTTATCGGTGCAGGCAGACAAGGGCGGCACCGTTACGCGAATCCCCTGACGTCCAAGCTTCTTGATCATCATCTCGCGCAGATGCGGGTTGGCCGAGACGCCGCCGCCGATGCAGTATTCCTTGCATCCGGTAGCGTGCAATGCGTTTTTGGCCTTCTTGTACTGCACGTCAAAGACAGCTGCCTCAAACGAAGCCGCCAGATCGGGCAGGTGAATCGTGCGCCCGGCCTTGGTCTCCTGCTCGATGTAGAGCGTCACGGCCGTTTTAAGACCCGAAAGCGAGAAACGATAGTCTCCCCTGCTGTTAAGCGCACGGGGGAAATCGATCGCGCGGGGATTGCCCGTCTCGGCCAGCTTGGAAATGATGGGGCCACCGGGATAGCCCAGGCCCAGCGCCTTGGCCACCTTGTCGAAGGCCTCGCCCACGGCGTCGTCGAGCGTCTCACCGAGCACCTCGTAGTCGCCCCATGCCTTTACGTGCACGAGCATGGTGTGCCCGCCCGAGACAAGCGTAAAGATAAACGGAGGCTTGAGGTCGGGCTGCGCCAACAGGTTGGCGAACAAGTGGCCCTCCAGATGATTGACGCACACGAGCGGCTTGCCGGCAGCATACGCAAAGCCCTTGGCAAAGGCGACACCCACCACCAGAGCACCCACCAGGCCCGGACCTTGCGTCACGCCCACGGCGGCAAGCTCACTTGGCGCAATCGCCCCACCCTCAAGGCCAAGCGATGCCGCGGCATCCTCGAGCGCCGCATCTACGACACTCACAATCACCTCAACGTGCTTGCGCGAGGCGATCTCGGGCACCACGCCGCCAAAGCGGGCGTGAAAATCAATCTGTGTCGACACCTGGTTGGCCAGCATATTGCCATCCGCATCGATAATCGCCACGGCCGTCTCGTCACAGGAACTCTCGATAGCGAGCACTAGGCGACGGCGCTCAATTTCAGCGCGCTCCTCAACGGTTCGCTCGGGCGCAGGCAGCGGCCATACACGCTGCTCAGCCGCCGTCGGCTCGGGCGAAGCGTTGTCGACCGGGAGCACCAAGGGCAGCGCCGCCGTCATGACGATGGCATCTTTGCCAACACCGTAGTAACCGCGGCGACGGCCAGCCTCGGTAAAGCCCAGAGCGTTATAAAGCGCAATCGCTCCCTCGTTACCGTCCTCGACCTCGAGCGAAGCCGTGGTGCAGCCGAGCATCTGGGCATCATAGCTCACATGCGACAGCAGCTTGCGGGCAATGCCCTCACGGCGATGTGCCGGGTCGACGGCGACATCCAGAATCTGCACATCACCGTCCACGACCATACCGCCGGCAAGGCCCAGCAGCTTGCCGTCGTCGTGTGCCACCCACCAACTACGCGGCGCAGCGACGTCCTCGCCCAGTTCGGACAGGAACATGCCCGGCGTCCACGCCTCGTGTCCGGCGCCTTCAAAGCAGACAGCCTCCAGCGCGCTCGCGCCCTCGGCATCCGCCGCGCCCATGGGACGGAACTGCAGATGGCGACCGGCGAGTTCATCGGCAACGCCCGTAATTTCACTCTGCGCACTCTCGGCAAGACCAAGACGCTTGCGCTCGTTTTCCTCGGCATCCGAAAGGCGCGTGTAAATCGGCAAGACGCGGGCCGGATCGCCGTCACCCGCAGCGTGTGCGAGCAGCAAGCCCTCGCCCGAAGGCCACCACAGGTCGCGCTCCATGCAGCGGGCGGCCTCGTCCTCACCCAGCAGCTTGCCATAGCGCACGAGACCGTCACCGGTCAGCTGAACCTGGTCCCAGTCCGCCGCTTGGCGCCACTCATCGAGCGCCACGGCGGCCTTGACCACGTGTTCGCGCTCAAATTGACGCTCGGGACCCTCATCGACCAGCATATACAGCGCCGGATATACCTCGCCGCGCATAGCATCGGCCAAGATACCAAGCTTGCCGCGCACGCCAGCCTTCCACGCCGTCCAAGCGCAAGCGTCGAGCGTCGACACGCCCAGCAGCGGAACATTGGCACCGCGCGCGAGGCCCTTGGCAGTGGAGATGCCGATGCGCACACCCGTAAACGACCCCGGGCCGCGGCCGACCACGTAGCAACCAACATCGCTGCGATCCAGACCGGCTTGAGCCAGCACGCCATCAACAGTATTCACGAGTTCAACGTTGGCGTGACGGCGACACATATGGTCGCCACTCACGAGCTTCGTCTCGCCCGTCTGCCCATCAATCCAGCTTGCCGCGCAGGCAAGCATGTCGGTCGAAGTATCGAGCGCCACCACCAGCGCGTTGTCGTTATGCAAGCTCATCTTGTACAGCCTTATCAATCAAATGGGAAAGCTCCATTGCGCGGTCACCGTGCGCCTCGAGCGTTATCGTTCGCACATCGCTGTCGCCCTCATCACGCTTGAGCGTCACCGAAAGATACTCATCCGTCAGCTCGTCCTGGAATTGTTCGCCCCATTCCAGCAGGCAAGCACCCTCATAGCCCAGCACATCGAAAATGCCCGTATCCTCGAGCTCGTAGGCATGCTCCAGGCGGTATAGATCAAAGTGAAACAGCGGAATACGGCCTTGATCGTGAACGGCCATGAGCGCAAACGTAGGGCTCGTAACCATATGCCCATCGCCCAGCCCGCGCGAGACGCCCTTGGTAAAGTGAGTTTTGCCCACTCCCAGGCCACCGGTCAGGATGAGCACATCGCCGTCCTCAAGGCACGGTGCAATTAGCTCGCCAAAGTACTCCGTATCGGCAGCGCAAGTCGTTTTGTAAGTACCTACCCCCAGGCGCTCCAGGGACATATATGCTCCTTATTATTCCGAGGCGTCCTCTGGTGCGGGATGTCGCTCCAGATAGTCGCCCAGCATCTTAAAGTCTTCCTCCAGCAGTTCCTGCCACGCCGGATTGCGTAGCGCTGCTGCCGGATGGAACGTGGGCATTACTACAAAATGCCCCATCTGGTGGAACCTGCCGCGCAGCTTAGTAATGCCAATCTCGGTCTTAAGCACAAAGTGCGTCGCGGGGTTGCCGAGCGTCACGATAATATCGGGCCAGATGCTTCGAATCTGCTCACGCAAAAACGGCGAGCAAGCCAGCACTTCCTCGGGACGTGGATTGCGGTTTCCCGGCGGGCGGCACTTAAGCACGTTGGCAATGTAGACGTCTTCGCGTTTGAGCCCCGCCAGCGACAAAATGCCGTTGAGGTCCTCGCCTGCCGCCCCCACAAAGGGCTCGCCCTGCAAATCCTCATTGCGGCCCGGCGCCTCGCCAATAAACATCACACGAGCGCGGGGGTTTCCCACGCCAAACACGATATTGTGACGCGACTGGTAGAGCTGGCAGAGGTGACAATCGCCCAGAACGGCCTCAATTTCCTCGAGTGCGACCTCACGTGGCGCCTGATGGGTATGGCCGGGGATGTGCATGACGCCCATAGCGGCTCCTACACGTAGACTTTGTCGAGACGCATGCCAAAGCCGCAGGCGACCTCGTAGTTAATCGTTCCGCGCAGTCGGGCCATCTCGTCCATAGTGATCTCGGCATCGCCATCGCGGCCGACAATGATCATCTCGTCACCATACTCGGCCTCGGGAATCTCGTGTGCCGGGTTGGACTGAATGGCGACCATAAACTGGTCCATGCAGATATTGCCAACCTGATGCAGGCGCTCGCCGCGATACAGCACATCCATACGATTGGAAAGCGTACGCGATAGGCCATCGGCATAACCGATCGGCAGCGTGCAGATCTGAACGCGCGTACGCGGTACGCGGTAGGTAAAACCGTAGCCCACGCCCTCACCCATCGCAGGGTGTGCCACGCGCGTCACACGCGCATGGACGCTCATAACGGGATCAAGCTGCATCACGCGGCCACTCAGCTCGCACGGCTGCATGCCATACAAGCCAACGCCGGCGCGAATCATATCAAAATGCATCGAGGGGTCGAGCATCGAGGACGGTGTGTTGGCGCAGTGCACGATACCGCACTCAAAACCCGCATCCTTAATGGCCTGAACGGCCTCGGTAAAGCGCTGACACTGCAGCTTGTAGTCCCAACCCGAAGGCTCATCGGCCGTGGCAAAGTGCGTAAATACGCCGTCGCACTGAATACCGCGATGGAAATTAATACCGCGGACAAAGTCGAGCACCTGCGTGTAGTGAACGCCGATACGATTCATGCCCGTCTCGATGGCGAGATGATACTTGCCCACTTTGCCCGCCGCGACGGCACATTCGCCATACGCAAGAGCAAAGTCAGACGTATAGACCGAGGGCATGATATCAAACTCGAGCAACGTCGGAATGGCCTCGATAGGCGGCTCGCTTAGGATGAGGATGGGTTTCGTAATCCCGCCCTGTCGGAGCTCAACGCCCTCGTTAACCGTCGCCACGGCAAACATGTCGGCACCGGCCGAATACATGATCTTGGCGCACTCAACAGCTCCATGGCCATAAGCATCGGCCTTGACCACGCAGCACAGGCGCTGACGTGGATTCAGCAAGTTCTTGTAGGCCCTCGTGTTACGACGGAGCGCCCCACGGTCGATCTCGACCCAGGACCAGCGCGTCAAATCGGCTTTATTCATGATTAGTCATCCGACCCTTCGTCCATGATTCCCAGATCTTCGAGCGCATCCTTTGCCGCCAGCTCCATGGCAGGACCGATCAAGTCGATAAGATCGGTCGCGATAACGCTCTTCTCACCATACTCCATCGCCGCGGCAAAACCGGCGTAGCTGTGAAGTGCGACGGCGTACGAATACAGCAACTCCCAACGATCCATCTCGTCGCGCATGGTGGCAAGCGTGCCGGCCAAAATACCCGCGAGAACATCACCCGAACCGGCAGTTGCTAGAGAAGCCGGACCCGAGAGCGGCAGCAACACACGCTCAACGCCACAGATAGCCGTCGTCGGCCCCTTGGCAATGACCACCAGATTGTCGGAGCCTGCAGCCCAGACAACCTTCTGCGCGGCCGCAATCGCGGTACCAAGGTCGTTCACCTCGTCACCGGCAACCAGACGCGAAAGCTCACGATAGTGCGGCGTCATAACCAACGGCTGCTCGCGACGATACATCTCGGGATTACTATCAATACCGTCAATGGCAATCTTAGCAAGGCAGTTGAGTGCATCGGCGTCCAAAATAAGCGGCACATCAAGCTCGAGCAAGCCCGAAACCACCTGCATAGCGCCGGCAGATGTCGTCATACCGGGACCGCACAGTACGCAGCTGTACTTCTTTGCAATCTCGCACACCGTCATGCGCGCAGCGGCGCCAAAGGAGCCGCGGGAATCAGACGGAATAGCAAAGACGGGAATCGAAGGAAGTGCCATGCGAATAAGATTGGCGCAGGCGTCAGGAGCCGCGACTGCCACGTAACCAGCACCCGCGCGAGCTGCAGACTTGGCCGCCATAATGGCAGCACCAGGATATTGCGCAGATCCGGCGACAATAAGCACAGAGCCACGGGAATACTTATCGATATTCGTAGGTAGTGGAGCAAAGTAATCAACTAAGTCACCGGGCTCGACAATCTCGGCGGCGTGGTCGACATCATCGATGACCTCGTCAAGACGGTCGTAAAGATTGCCGCAGATCAAATCGCCAGCATACTCAGGGCCATCGGCGCTATACAAACCAATCTTGGGCGCAATCATTGTCACCGTATGCTCGGCACGAATGCAGTCGTCATCAACAACGCCCGTCTCGGCATTCAGGCCCGAGGGGACATCAATGGATACGACACAGTCGGCGCATTCATTGACCGTAGGAATCCAGATGGAGAACGGCGCACGCAGATTCCCGTGAAAACCGGTACCAAAAATGGCATCGACAACAACATCGGCCTTATCGATCAAAACCTCGAGTTCATCACGCGAGGGGCCGACGCAAACGTGCACATCGCGGCCGGCAGTACGACGAGCAACATGACGTGCCAGAGCAGCAGGAATCTCATCCGGTTCAACCGGAGAAACGATATCCACGTCCACACCCTTATGGCTCAGGATATCGGCGGCAACCCAACCGTCGCCGCCATTATTACCAAAACCGACCAGAACGAGAACCCGATCGGGATTGAGCTTCAAGACCTCGTTGGCGGCAAACTCACCCGCTAGCTCCATAAGCTCGGCCTTCGAAGTCCCTTCGCGTTCGATGATATCCTCGAGACGAACGACTTCTTCGGTACTCAAAACCGGTTTCATCTATGCTCCTAGCGTATCTTGCGAAGCATCGCCCAGGTGCTCCGTCAATGCTGAATTCTGCAGCTGCTCAAGCTCATCTAAAACAGAGCGAGCCTCTTTAAATGTCTGCGCAACGCGTTTCTTGGTGCTCACCTTTTCATCTTTTGGCTTAGGCCGAGCATCTTCGGTAATCGCGATGGCATTCGCAACGGCTAAGTCTCCTGTAAGCGTAATGGAAAGAGCGACCTCAACAACACCAAGCTCATGAGCGATCTCGAGTGCACGGCCCGAAAGCAGCGCCTTCGGTTTGCCGAGTTTATCACGCGTTACCGAAACATCCTTGCGACCAACGCCTTGACTAAAACCCGTGCCGAGAGCTTTAAGCACCGCCTCGCGCGAAGCAAAGCGGCTCGCATAGTGAGCAGCGGGACGCGATGATGCATCGCAATACGCACGCTCTTCTTCGGTAAACACACGCCGAGCAAACGACGGCGTCTTTTCAAGAATTGATTTCATGCGGGAAATCTCGACGATATCAACGCCGATACCAGCTTCAGCCATGTTCACCTCCATATCGCACAGACTAAGTTATTGTAGCCCGTTCACAGAAGATGCGACAAACGAGGGTTATAAAACACAGCTACTATGTGAGACAAAAGCCCGTAAACGCAAAAAAGGGGGAGGCCGCGAGGCCTCCCCCTTCTCAGTTCAAGCGTACGGCTCGGTGCCGTCCACCGGTCAGCGGCGCCCTGGCCTCCCACGGGCTGACCCC
>CABSNL010000032.1 GCA_902479095.1 uncultured Collinsella sp.
GGAGCCTGCCCCCTTTGCGGTGGTCCCCCCCCCGGCGCTACAGCAGATGCTCCTCGATAAAGATCGCGATGCCGTCTTTGTCGTTGCTCGCGGTCACAAAGTCGGCGGCGGCACGGGTGGCGTCGCTGCCGTTTGCCATGGCCACGCCCACGCCGGCGTCAGCCACCATGCAGGCGTCGTTGTCCGCATCGCCAAACACGCAGATGTCCTGGAGCTCCATGTCGTTGAGCTCCGCCACGCGCACAAGGCCGCGCGTCTTGGACACGCGCGGATCCATGAACTCGTAGAGCCGCTGCGTGGTTTGCAGAGCCGCCGCCTTAACAGTGTCATCGGCAAACGTCGACGCCCGCTCAATCACCCGCGGCATTACCTCGGGCGCCATGGTAAACATCACCTTGGGCTGCGGCTCGCGCAAGAACTCGGCAAAATCGACCACCTTGTAGGGCACGCCGTCGACGCGCGACAGGTGCTCGACGCACGCGTTGCTCTCGGGCACGTAGAACACGCCGTCTCGGGGGCAGACGGGCGTTGCCGGAAGGTCCGCCATGTGCTTGCAGATGCGCGCGATGGTCTCGCCCGGCAGCGGATAGCTCAGCTCGTTGATGTCGTGCGCGCGGTCGATGACCTCGGCGCCACCGCAGCCCACCATCACGTCTACTAGGCCTTCGATGCCCCAGAGCTCGTACATGGCCTCGGTCGCGTGGGCGTCGCGCCCAGTGCACAGGCCAAAGAGCACGCCGCGCTCGCGCAGGGCGCGGATCGCCGCCACGGTGCGCGGGGACACCGTGTGCTGACTCGTGAGCAGCGTGCCGTCGATATCGCAGAACACGGCTTTGATGTGGCTGAAGGTGGTGTCCATGGGGGCCTTTCTGGGTTGTGAGGCGGTGTGGAGCGTGGTCGGAAGTGGTGTACATGGTATACCAAGGCGCAGGCCGTTGGGACCCGATCTCCACAAAGGTGCCTGGCCCCTCTGTGGTGGCCGGACCCGAAGGGTGGCCTGGCCCGGGGCGCAAAGCATCACAACATTCGACGTTTTTTGGCAAAATCGCGATTTTCATCGAATGCTGTGATGGTTTTTACTGCTTTGCGGCACGATCAAAATGCCAGTGGCCAAACAGCAGCAACGCCGCGGGAACCGCCGTCACGACCATGCCCGCCCCTACGAGCGTCTGCTGCACGCCAAACGTCGCTGCCAGCCACGGGGCAATCGCCAGCGGCGCCACGCCGGCAAACATATTGCCAAAGCCCATGACCGAGTTCACGCGACCGAGCTGCTCGAGCGGGGCCGTCGTTTGCACGATCGTGTTGTGGAGCGGGTTGACGACGCCCCAGGCCACGCCCAGTACAATCTGGCCGACAAGGGCCACGCCCACGTACGGTGTCCCCACATAGAGCAAACTTCCCAGGCCCACGGACATAAGTGCCACGAGCAGCGTTTTGAGGCTGACGAAGCGCGGCGGCAAGCGGAGCGCGACCACGGCGCCCAGCACCGCACCCACGCCGGATGCCGACGAGAGCCAGCCCATCCACTCAACACCGACGTGCAGGACATCGCGATAGAAAAACGACTCGAACGGATCGAAGGCTCCATAGCCAAAGTTCGAAAGAAAAATGATGCAGAACAGCAGGGCGAGGACGCTATTGGTAAAGACTGTCTTGATGCTGGTCGCGAAGGTGGCGCGGGAAGATGTGTTGGGGTCGGGGCCTTGGCTGGCCTTATCCGATGTGATGTCGCCGATCGCGGGTTTGCCTTCGTGCGTGGCGGCCTGACCCGCACTTGGCCTAAAGCCCCAACCGGCGACGAGCGCCAGTACGGTAAAGAGCATCATGAGCACGAACACCGCGCGCGACGACGCAGCCGCCGCGACAAAGCCGCCCAGTGTGGGGCCGACGATAATGCTCACGTTGGAGAACATGGTTATGGCGGAGTTGATGTCTTTGAGCTCGACGGGGTCGTCAGTGAGGTAGGCTGAGTAGGATGTGGCGATGGGCTGGGCGAACCCCATCACAAAGCCCAGGAGCACCGCGCCGAGCAGGACGATGCCGGTCGCGCTGCCAAAGGCAATGATCGCCGCGCCGGTTGCCAGCGTGCCCACGATGCTCAACAAGAAATGCCGGCGCGGGCCCCAGGCGTCAAGCGCCGCGCCACCCGCAAAGGATCCCAAGATCACAAATACGTTCATAAAAAGGACGGCTAGCGATGTCGCCACGACCGAGGCATCGTCTGCATAGGTGAGCGTTCCGATGACGCCGATAAAGTAGCTGGTCTGAAAACCGGTGTAGATGAGAAAGCGCATCGCCACCAGGCGCTTGGCCTGCACGGACAGCGACGATTGAGGCTTTGAGAAAAGGGAGGCGAGCATGGAGACTCCTTGTTTCATACGAATGCGGACGGCGGGCATTCGCCACCGTCCGTCAAATCAATCCATCCGTATGAAACATTAAGGACGCATCAAGCCCCTTCTCTCCGTTTTTGCCAGCACGAACTACTTGGTAGATTGTAAGGCATGTCCCACACATCTACTAAAGCAAAATCCACCACAAAGGTGCCTGGCCCCTTTGTGTTGGAAGTGACGTTTGCCCAGATAAAACCTGCCAAAATAAACCTGTCCCTATTTGGCAGGTTATGGCAGCGCAGCGAGCCGGCCCTTAAAGGTGGTCTTGGATGAGGTCGCAGATGGCTCGGGCGTCGTTGATGTTGATGGCTCGGGTCGCAAAACCGGCGTCGAAGGCCTGGCGCGCCAGGGCCTCGTTGCAGGCAAGGGCCAGCGTGTGACCGTCGACTAGGTCGAGCGAGCTCTTGCCGCGCAGACGGTCGACACCGGAGCGCGCGACCACGATGTTGTCGAAGCCCTCGGTCTTGTAGCCCTCGATGATCACCACGTCGACATCGTTGTAGCGCGACAGCAGCTCGCGCGCGGGCATCTCGTCCTCCTCGCGCGTGTCGGCGTACTCCGCCCAGCGCGTGGCGCAGATGAGACCCACGTGTTTGGAGCCGGCCTGGTGATGGCGCCAGGTGTCCTTAGCGGGCACGTCGATATCAAAGCCGTGGTGCCCGTGATGCTTGAGTGAACCCACGCGCAGGCCGCGGCGGGTGAGCTCGGCGATAACCTTCTCGACGAGCGTGGTCTTGCCCGAGTTTTGGTAGCCGATAAACGCGATCGCGGGGACGGCCGGCGTCGGGGCTGCGGGCGCGACGGCGACGGGTGCGCTTGTGGGTACGTCGCCCGCGGCTCCCACTGCCTCAACAGCAGCGGCCTGACGCTCTGCGCGATCCCACACGCCCGAGCGGCCGCCCTCCTTGTGCAGCAGGCGCACGTCGACGATCTCCATGCCGCGATCGGCGGCCTTGCACATGTCGTAGATGGTCAGACACGCGGCACTCGCGCCGGTCAGCGCCTCCATCTCAATGCCGGTCTTGCCCGTCACGCCCGCCGTGACCAGCACGTGAAAGCCAACCTGCCCGTCCGCGCGCGCCGGCGCCCAGCCCTCGGGCATGTCATCGACAAGCATCCCCGCCGGAGCGATGGGCGCAATGTCGCACTTGCTCTTGGTAATGAGCAGCGGATGGCACATGGGAATGATGTCGCTCGTGCGCTTGATGGCCATGATGCCCGCCACGCGCGCGCAGGCAAGCACGTCGCCCTTTTTTGCGCGATCCTGCAGCACCATGGCCTGCGTCTCGGGGTGCATGAGGATGGTGCCCTCGGCGATAGCGATGCGATGGGTCTCGGCCTTGTCGGACACGTCGACCATGCGTACCTCGCCCTTGGCGTCCACGTGCGTCAGCTCGTCGCGACGGGCGTCGCGGGCGGGCTCGGTGGCAGCGCTGGCAGTCGGCTGCGCGGACGCGTCGGCGTTGCCAGCATTCGCCGCAGCCGTGACTTTGTGGGCAGACATCGCGGCCCTGCGAGCGGCCTTGGTAGCATCGGCGTACCTGCTCTTGGCCATATGATCATCCTCCGATTTGGGACATAAATCGTTGCGTGCCCTCAATTATCGCGTGTTCCTGCGGTTTGTGGGCCACGGCATCGCGCCAAATCGAAAGTACCTGCATATCATCACCACGGCGCAGGGCGTCGCGCACCGAATACTCGGCATCACTGAACAGGCACGGGCGTACGTTGCCATCGGCCGTCAGGCGCAGACGGTTGCAGCTCGCGCAAAAATGATTGGACATGGCGCTAATAAAGCCAACCGTTCCCGCCGCACCCGGAAAGTGCCAGTAGCGCGCAGGACCCGCGCCGGCAGGAGCGTCGTTGATGTCGAGCGGCTCGAGCTCGCCCAGTCCCGCCGCGGTGGCCCCGGCATTGATGCGTGCCCGCAGCTCGTCACTCGGCACGGTGTCGCTCGCGTCCCACAGCTCGGGATTGAGCGCGGGCGCATGCGGGTCCACAGCGCAATGCGAGCTCGTACGCTCGTCGCCGATGGGCATGTATTCGATAAAGCGCAGGTGGATGGGGCGGTCGACGGTCAAGCGCGCGAGGGCAGCCACATCCTGGTTGAGCCGGCGCACAACAACGCAGTTGACCTTAACGGGCTCAAAGCCCCAAGCCAGCGCCGCGTCGATGCCCGCCATGGTCTGCTCGAGCCGACCCAGACGCGTGATCTTTCCAAAGAGCGTAGGGTCGAGCGTGTCGAGCGAGATGTTGACGCGGTTAAGCCCGGCATCTTTGAGCTGCGGCGCCAGCTTGGGCAGCAGGGCGCCGTTGGTGGTGAGCGAGATGTCCTCGATCTGCGGAATCGCGCGGATGTCGCGAATGAGCGGGATGATACGGCGGCTGACCAGCGGCTCGCCACCCGTCAGGCGTACGCGGCGAATGCCCTCCCCCGCCACCAGGCGCACAAAGCGGGCGATTTCCTCGGCGCTGAGCAGCTCGTCGTGCGCGCGGGGCGCCACGCCATCGGCCGGCATGCAATAGATGCAGCGGAAATTGCACTTGTCGGTAACGGCAATGCGCAGGTAGTTGATATCGCGGCCAAAGCCATCATGTTGCACGAGCCCGTCCACGCAGCCCTCCCCTCACGCGGCGTTTTATTCTTCAGAAAACATAATACCCCACGAGAGAATCATGCCGACACCCGTACGACAGGACAGGTTGCTTCGAGCAAAACGGACTTTCCAAGCCCATCCTCAGCATACAAACCATCACAACATTCGTCGCTTTTCCCGTTTTTGGCAAAAAACGTCGAATGTTGTGATGGTTTGCCTGCCCTCAGCGCCCCGTAGAAGGACCAAAGCGCCCCTAAAGGCCGCCATCCCAGTGTCGAATCACGAATTCTCGCAGGTCGTTTTGCCGCTTCTGGAACGCTTCGCTTCGGTCGCACTTGAGACCCATAGCGAGCGCGATGGCGTTCATCGCCCGGTGCAATTGCAGCTGGTGGGCAAACTGAGTCCCGGTGAGGACGATCATCCTAAAGCCCAGCGCGCTCAGCACGGTCATACGCTCCGCATCCGACGCGCTGCGCTGTTTATCAAGATGGTCCGAGCCGTTGTATTCGATCCCCGTACCGCTCGCAGGCGCATATACGTCGATCTCGAAATACCCGGCCTTTGCGAGATATTTGAACTCGTTGGGAACATCGACCCGATGGTTGAGCTCAACCTTGGCGTATCCCAACCCTCCCTGGGAACGCTTTGCTACGACCATGATTGCGGTGGCCGTCTCCATGGGCGACCGCGCGCCATCGTGCACGCGCTTGAGCGCGGCGGCCGCGCGTATAGCCCCCTGACGAGATCGGTTCTCATTGCAATAAGCGGTCAAGTCGGCAACGGTATACCTCTGCCCCATCTCGATATAATCGCCTGTCGACAGATGATTCAAATGGTAACGGGCGCAGATTTCGTAGCCATATTCCAGCTGCTCGGGCTCACTCATCCACGAACCCGCTTGGACAAAGCAGATGGCCTCATCAACCACTAGAAGGCCCTCTGCCACCTCGATAAGATGGCCTGGAGGTATCGGCGCCCCAAACACGTGGCACCTAAATCCAGCCGGCGTCGAGCGCTCAAAATCGAAGTTGACGAGTGTGTCGATATGATCGAGCTCTTCTCGTGGAATACCGATCGAGACCAGATAGTCGATAACAATCCCAACTGCCGTTGAAGCCCTCAGCCCCTTGGCATCGAGTCCCAATTTGGGCAGGTTCGCGGTCGGCTCCGCCTCGTTGGCAAGCGAGTCCTCATCGTATAGGCTGCTTGCTCGCGAGAGCGGCTCGGACGGGCGCGCCACGTTGTGGTACAGCCAGGCAGTCTTATGGGACAGGACGATCGGCAGGTCCATGAGCCCTCCAATGGAGTCGGATAACCAACCTTATTCCCCTGCCCACGGGTTCGCACACCTTCGTGCGCAAGAAAGCGATTCCACCCGGTCGAGTGGCAGAAAAACCATCACAACATTCGATGCTTTTCCCGATTTTGGCAAAAAACGTCGAATGTTGTGATGGTTTGAGGCAAGGTGAGGGGCGCGGAGAGATCAAAGCATCGTGCTCGAACGGGTTAATCCAGCTCTTTTAAGCCATGCGCCAGCTGCCAGTACTCGCCGTGCTGGGCGAGCAACTCTTCGTGCGTGCCGCGCTCGATGATGCGGCCGTGTTCGAGGACCATGATGGCGTCGGCGTCGCGGACAGTGGACAGGCGGTGCGCGATCATAAACGTGGTGCGACCGCGCATGATGCGGTCCATACCGCGCTCGATGAGCTTTTCGGTACGCGTGTCAATGGAGCTCGTGGCCTCGTCCAGGATGAGCACCGGCGGATCGGCGACGGCCACGCGCGCGATGGCGAGCAGCTGACGCTGACCCTGCGACAGGTTGGCGCCGTCGGCCGTGACCGGTGTGTCGTAGCCCCGCGGCAGGCGGCGGATAAACGAGTCGGCGCAGGCGGCCTCGGCAGCGGCGCGCACCTCCTCGTCGGTCGCGTCGAGCTTGCCAAAGCGGATGTTCTGCGCAATGGTGCCGCTAAACAGGTGCGTGTCCTGCAGCACAATGCCGAGCGACCCGCGCAGGCTGGCCTTGGCAATGTGCTTGACGTCGATGCCGTCGTACGTGATCTCGCCGTCATCGACCTCGTAGAAGCGGTTGATGAGGTTGGTAATGGTCGTCTTGCCGGCGCCCGTGGAGCCCACAAACGCAATCTTTTGCCCCGGCTTGGCAAACAGGTTGAGGTCCGTGAGCACGCGGGCGCCCGGCACGTAGGAAAAGTCCACGGCATGGAAGCGCACGTCGCCGGCAAGCGGGACCAAGCCGCACGTGAGCTCGATGCCGTCGGCGGCCACCGCGCGGCCCGACTCATCAACGGCTGCCACGTCATGCAAATGCCCGTAGACGCCCACGCCCTGGCCCTCGGGAATTTTCCACGCCCACGCGGCATCGCCCGTCTGCACCAGCTCCACGCAGCCCTCGTCCACCTCGGGCTCAAGGTCCATAGCCGCAAACAGGCGCTCGGCACCGGCCAACGCGTTGAGCAAGAAGTTGCCGAGCTGCGTAAACTGGTTGATGGGCATGGCGGCCTGGCGCACAAAGACCAGGTAGCTTGCAAGTGCGCCCACATCGGCGAGTCCCTTGATGCAGAGCATGCCGCCCGCCACGGCGACGATGGCATAGTTGACGTAGCCAATCACGACGGTCATGGGCACCATGGAGTTGGCATAGCTCACGGCGGCGGTGCCGGTGCGGCGAAGCTCGTCGTTGCGGCAGGCAAAGCCGGCGACATTCGCCGCCTCACGGTTAAAGACCTTGATGACCTTTTGGCCCGAGACCATCTCTTCGATATATCCGTCCAGGTCGCCAAGCGATGCCTGCTGGGCAGCAAAGAAACGCTTAGAGCGCGCGCCCGAGTAGCGCGCATACAGCACAATGGCCGCATCGCACACGAGTGTGATAATCGTGAGCTGCCAGTTAAGGATGATGAGCATGGCCGTGGTGCCCACAACCTGAATGGCGGCCTGAATCACGTTGGCAAAGCTGTTGTTGAGCGCCTCGGAGACGGTGTCGACATCGTTGGTGAAAAAGCTCATGATGTCGCCCGAGCGCGTGCTGTCAAAATAACTGAGCGGCAGCGTCTGGATGTGCGCGAACAGATCGCGGCGAATATCGGACACCACGCGTTGGGCCGCGCGCACCATAATCTGCGAGTAGCCCAGGGCCGAGAGCACGCCCGCGGCGTAGATGACCGCCGTCAGGATGACCTGCTTGGCGAGCAGTTCCTCCCCGCCCGTAGCCAAGCCGTTAACGATGGGGCGCACCATGTAGGTGCCGGCGAGGCTCGCGATGGCGGCGACGGAGGCGAGCACGCCCACCGCGAGCAACGAGAACTTGGCATGCCCCATGTAGGAGAGCAGGCGGCGCACAGTGCGCTTGAGGTCGGCCGGGCGTGCTTGGGCTGCGGTCTTAGGCATGGCGCTCACCCCCTTCCAAGGGCGATCCGCCAGGGACGGAGGAAAACGGATCATTCGCGCAGCCATCGTCGCTGCCGGCGCCGGCGTCCACGTTCCCCACAAACTCCATCTGCGAGGCGTAAATCTCCTGGTAGATGTTGTCGCCCGTCAGCAGCTCCTCGTGCGTGCCCACGCCGTGGACACGACCGTCGTCCAACACCACAATGCGATCGGCATCCATGACACTCGCGATGCGCTGGGCGATGATGAGCACGGTCGTATCGGAAATCCGGGCGATGTGCTCGCGAATCTTAGCGTCGGTCGCCATATCGACCGCGCTGGTGGAGTCGTCAAAAATGAGCACGCGCGGATGCTTGAGCAGCGTGCGCGCGATGCACAGGCGTTGCTTCTGGCCACCCGAGACACCGGCGCCGCCTTGGCCCAACTCGCCGTCCAGCCCGCCGATGCGATCAAGGAACTCGTCCACGCACGCCGCGCGGCAAGCCGCGAGGAGCTCATCGTCCGACGCCTGCGGATTGCCCCACTGCAGGTTCTCGCGCACGGTGCCCGTGAACAGCACATTCTTTTGCAGCACAATGCCCACAGCGTCGCGCAAGGCGGCGAGGTCGTAGTCGCGCACGTCGCGTCCGCCCACAAGCACGGCGCCTTCGGTGGCGTCGTACAGGCGCGCAATCAGCTGCACAAGTGAGCTCTTGCCCGAGCCCGTGCCGCCGAGGATGCCCACCGTCGAGCCGCTCTCGATGCGAAGGTCGATATGCTCGAGCACATCCTCGGCTGCATCCGCGCGGTATTTAAAGGAAACGTCGCGAAACTCGATACTGCCGTCCGCTGGCACCGCAGTCGCGAGGTCTCCCGCAGGGTTGGCGATAAAGGGCTCCTCATCGAGCACCTCTGCGATACGGCCCACACTCGTAAGAGCGCGCGTGAGCAGCAAAAACACGTTGGAAATCATCATGAGCGAATTCATGATCAGCAGCACGTAGCTCATAAAGCCCGTGAGCGAGCCCACGCCCAGCTTGCCGGCGAGAATCATGTGGCCGCCAATCCACAGGATGGAGAGCGCAGCCACGTACATCGACAGCTGAAACACCGGCAGGTTGAGCACCGCGTTGCCAAAGGTCTTCGTCGCAGTGCCGGCGAGCTCGGTATTGACGGTGTCGAACTTGGCCTCCTCGTGCTCGGTACGAACGTAGGCCTTGACGGCACGCACGGCGGTGAGGTCTTCCTGTACCACGCCGTTGAGGTGGTCCATCGAGGTCTGGAGTTGGCGGTAGAGCGGACTGACGCGATAGGTGATGGCGCCCAGTACGATTGCCAGCACGGGCAAGATGATCGCAAAGACGGTGGCGAGCGGGCGCGACAGCATCAGCGCGTAGATAAGGCCGACGATAAGCGTCACCGGGCCGCGCACCATAGGGCGAAAGCCGTTGCCCACAGCATTTTGGATAACGGTGATGTCCGTGGTCATGCGGGTGACGAGCGAGCTGGCGTCGTAGTTGTCCAGGTTGCCAAAAGCGAGCGTTTGAATCTTTTTGTACTCGGCTTCGCGCAGGTTGGCGCCTAGGCCCGAGGCAACGCGGGCGGACGTGCGGGCATAACCCAAGCCCAGTACCAGCGAAAGCGCAGCGCACACCAACATGTACGCGCCCTGCAGCAGCATGTAGTTGATATCACCCGCAGGCACGCCCACATCGATGATGTTGGCCATGATGACCGGGATAAACAGCTCGAGCACCGTCTCGACCGACACAAAGAACACGCCGAGGATGGCATCGCGACGGTATGCCCCTAGATAGGAAAACAGTATTTTGAGATTGCGCACGCAGGTTCAGCCCCCATCAAACGTTGTTCGCAAACGCACGTATTATTGCGCGCCGAATAATGGTGTCAAGTATTCCGAAATCGTTTTCTGCAAGGTTAGCGCCGGCGGCGAGTTCTCGTGATGTGTGTCCATATTCACTCGGAATAATGGTGCGCGAGACTTTTTCGCTCCGGCGTCATCACAAACCTTGACTCTACAATCGTTGTAGGGTTTTCACTACACTGGTACGTAAAGAAACCCAGCCAGAAAGTGCCCCGCCCATGGAACACGACCTCACACGCGGCAATGTCCTTAAGACCATCGCGGTCTTTGCCCTGCCCTATATGCTCTCGTACTTTTTGCAGATGCTCTACGGCATGGCCGACCTGTACATGATGGGGCAGTTTAGCGGCGCCGCCGGCATCACCGCCGTGGGCAATGGCGCGCAGACGCTCTATATCATTACCGTGACGCTCGTGGGCCTGGCCATGGGAACGACGGTCATCGTCGGCCACGCCGTGGGCTCGCGCCGCTTCGACCGCGCCGAGACCGCCATCGGCAACACCATCACGCTCTTTATGGGTGTCTCGGTGGTGCTGGCCGCTATCCTGCTCGCACTGTGCCCGCAAATCGTGGCGCTCATTGGCACGCCGGCCGAGGCAGTCGAAGGAACCGCCGCCTACCTGCGTATCTGCTTTGTCGGCATTCCGTTTATCGCCGCATACAACATTCTTTCGGCCATCTTTCGCGGGCTGGGCGATTCGCGCTCGCCCATGTACGTGATCGGCGTGGCGTGCATCATTAACATCGCGCTCGATTTTCTGTTTATCGGCCACATGGGGCTCGGCCCCGTGGGCGCGGCGCTCGGCACGGTGACCGCCCAGACGGCCAGCGTTGCCCTCGCGCTTGTGTGGCTCAAGAGCCGCCGCACGAACATCCACGTTAAGCGTAGCGACCTGCGCCCCCAGCCCGAGGTGCTCGGCAGCATTCTTAAGATCGGCGTGCCTGTGGCCGTGCAGGACGGCTGCATCCAGGTGGCGTTTATGTTTATCACCGTCATCGCCAACCACCGAGGGCTCGTCGACGCCGCTGCCGTGGGCCTAGTCGAGAAGATGATCAGCTTTTTGTTCATTGTGCCGAGCTCCATGGGCGCCACCGTCAGCGCGCTCACGGCGCAAAACGCCGGCGCGGGCAAGGGCGACCGCGCGCGTCAGGTGCTCAAGGACGCCATGACCATCTCGGTGGTGTACGGCTGCCTGATCACGGTGCTGATGTGGCTGGTAGCGCCGGCGTTTATCGGCTTTTTTGCCAAGGACGCCGCAGTGGTCGCGGCGGGTACCGGCTATATGCGCAGCTATATTTTCGACGCGATTTTTGCCGGCATCCACATTTGCTTTAGCGGCTTTTTCGCTGCGTATGGCAAGAGCTACATCGGCTTTGCGCACAACGTGCTGGCGGTGGCGCTCATTCGCGTGCCGGGCGCGTGGCTGCTGTCGAACGCCTATTCCGACACGCTGTTTCCCATGGGCATCGCTTCGCCGTGCGGATCGATTTTGTCGGCAGTCATTTGCGTGATTGCGTTTACCGTACTCAACCGCCGCGGAGCTTTTGACAAACTGATGGCGTAGCGGATCGTTCGCGTCGTACGACGGCTGCGCCGCACGACCTCAGTGTCCCTCCCCCGCCCGTTGAAAGGAGCGGCCCCATGACCGATACGCCACCTGAACATACCGAAGGTCTGCTCCGCATTGGCGAGGTGGCGCGCCTGTTTAACCTGAGCGTGGGCACGCTACGCCATTACGAACAGATGGGATTGCTGGACCCGGCGCACATCGATCCGGCGAGTGGATACCGCTACTACGGATCGCGGCAGCTCTCCACCCTAAACACTATCAGTCACCTGCGTGTTCTCGACCTGCCGCTCGCGCAGATCCGTGAGTTTGTAACCACGCGCGATGTGGAACTCATGCAGCGCCAGCTTGCCCAGCAGCAGGAGCTCATCGAGCGCAAGCGCCGCGAGCTCGAACGCGTGTCGCGCAAGATTGACAACCGGCTTGCCCTGCTGCACGATGCCCTGAGCACCGAGCTTGACACCATTTGCACAGTCGATGCGCCCGAGCTTCGCTGCGCCGTGTTGCACGAACGCGTCAACCCTACCGACGCCTATGCGCTGGAGTGGCAAATTCGTCAACTGCAGAAGGGCCAGCACGAGACCTTTGTCTTTCTGGGCAACTTGGGCGTCGGGATTAGCGCCGAGCGTCTCGCCGCCGGCGACTTTGATGGCTACGACGAGGTCTTCCTGCTGCTCGATGACACCGATGAGTACTTGGGCGACGTCGAGGTGCGACCCGCCGCGCGCTGCCTGACCATAAGCTTCCGCGGCACGCACGGGCAGGCGGGCTCGCGCTATGAGCAACTACTCGGCTATATACACGAACACAACCTAGCACCCGCCGGGCCCTCGCGCGAGATTGCCCTCGTCGACGACATCATCAGCGACGACCCCGCGACCTACGTGACGCAGATCACGGTGCCCGTATCGCTAGGCTAGACCGAACCTCGTCTCTAGCTCGGTCAACGCCTCAAAAGCATCGCGAGACGCACCTGCCAAGCGCTCACGTTCCGCAATGCGAATTCGCGCCATCAGGTGCTCTTTTGCCTGCCCTTGGGCGTGCTTCGTGCGCCCTTCCGCCTGCGAGCAATTGCGATTCTCTATATCCATTACGCCTCCGGCACCTGACCAGTAGCCAAGATCTGCTCGAGTGCGTCCTCGTCCAGCACGGGCACGCCCAGCTGCTCGGCCTTGGTGAGCTTGGAGCCCGCTTTGGGGCCGGCGACCAGATAGCTCGTCTTCTTCGACACACTGCCCGAAACCTTGGCGCCGAGCACCTTGAGCGCCGCACCTGCCTCGTCGCGGGTGCGGTTGACGAGCGTACCGGTCAGCACGAAGGTCAGACCCGCGAGCGGCTGTGCGTCGGCGAGCTCGCCCGCCACGCCAGCGTCGGCTGCGGCTTGCGCATGCGCGGCGCCCAGGTCGACCTCGAGTGACAGACCCGCCTGACGCAGGCGCTCCAGCACGGCAAGGTTCTCGGGCACGGCAAGGAACTGCTTGACGCTCGCCGCAATCTTGGGACCGATACCCTCGCACTCGGCAATATCCTCTTCGCTCGCCAAGATGAGCTTGTCAATCGACAGGAATCGCTCGGCGATGACCTCGCCCACGCTCTTGCCCACGTGGCGGATGCCCAGGGCAAACAGCACGCGACCGAGCGGCTGGCTCTTGGACTTGTTGAGCTCGGCGATGATTTTCTCGGCCGTCTTGAGGCCCACCGGAATGGGGTCGCCCTTCTTGACGCCCTTTTTGCTGTTGGAGCTGGCATAGGTGCGCCCCGTGTCCAAGCCGGCGATGTCGTCGACCGTGAGCTGGTAGAAGTCTGCGACGTCGTGAATCAGCCCGGCGGCGATCATCTTGTCGACAATCTCGTCGCCTAGGCCGTCGACGTCCATGCAGCCGCGGCTCACCCAGTGAAGCAGTCGCTCCTTGAGCTGCGCGGGACAGTCGACGGAGACGCAGCGGTAAGCGACCTCGCCGTCCTCGTGGACCACGGGGCTGCCGCACACGGGGCAGACCTCGGGCATGTGCCAGTCGACCGAATCGGCCGGGCGCTTGTCGAGTACCGGGCCCACGACCTCCGGGATCACGTCACCCGCCTTGTGCACGATGATGGTGTCGCCCTCGCGCACGTTTTTGCGACGGATCTCGTCGATATTGTGCAGCGTGGCGCGCGCGATGGTGGAGCCGGCAACCGTCACCGGGTCGAACTCGGCGACCGGCGTGAGCACACCGGTGCGGCCCACCTGGATGCGGATTTCGCGCAGGATGGTCTGCTTTTCCTCGGGCGGAAACTTAAAGGCAATGGCCCAGCGCGGCGCGCGGGCAGTAAAGCCCAGGTCGAGCTGCTGCTGGAAGCTGTCGACCTTTACGACCACGCCGTCGATGTCGTAGTCCAGATCACCGCGGTGCTCAAGCGCCTGGGCACAGAACTCGTGGACCTCGGCGGGCGTGGCGCAACGGGCAACGTTAGGGTTGACGCTAAAGCCAGCGTTGCGCAGCCAGTCGAGGAACTCGCGCTGGCTGTGGACGTGCAGCGGATCGGTATCGGCGATGGCATAGATAAAGGTGGCAAGATCGCGGCGTGCCGTGATCTTGGGGTCCTTTTGGCGCAGGCTGCCGGCGGCAGCGTTGCGCGGGTTGGCGAAGGGGTCGCGACCCTCGGCATCGGCCTCGTCGTTCAGACGAACAAAGCTGCCCTTAGGCATGTAGACCTCGCCGCGCACCTCAATGGTGCGCTCGCGGTCGGCGCCCATGTGAGCGAGCGCCGGCTCGGACAGGTGCATGGGCACATCCTTGATGGTGCGCACGTTGAGCGACACATCCTCGCCCGTGGTGCCATCGCCACGTGTGGCCGCACGTACGAAGGTGCCGTTTTGGTAGGTAAGGGCCACGCCCAGACCGTCGATCTTAAGCTCGCAGGTATAGGTGACGCTGCCGGCACCGAGCGCATCCTCGGCGCGCTGGAGCCACGCGTCGAGTTCGTCCAGATCCATGGCATCATCCATGGAATACATGCGTGCCATGTGCGTGACCGGCGTAAACTGCTCGCTCACGTAGCCGCCCACGCGCTGGGTATAGCTGTCGGGCGTCACCAGATCGGGATAGGCCGCCTCGATTTCCTGCAGCTCAACGAGCATTTTGTCGAAGGCGGCGTCCGTGATCTCGGGCGCATCGAGCATGTAGTAGCGATAGGCGTGGTAATCGAGCTCGTGGCGCAGCTCGGCCGCACGCGCTGCCGCCTGGGCACGGGCATCGTCCGGTGCAGCGGTATCCATGCTCGTGGGCGTTTCGGTATCGATGTCCACGCCGTCACCAAACAGGCTCGATTGCTCCATAGCGGCACTCCTTCGCTCGATTTCAAACGGATACAAGAGTACCACCGGTCGCAACGGGGCCGAATAGCCCTTTCGAACCGCACCGAATCGGCAGCCGCCAGACTGGGGTGGACAGTTAGTTCAGATACGTATAAATCCTAGAGCTGAATCAGGCACGAACACCCCTGTTTCAACTAATTTTGGCTCCTCGAGACCATGTAAACGTCCCGCTCTCCCTTCCAAACACCCATTCGAGCCCCATCCCAATCAAAAATTGCTCAAAACGCATCCCAAGCTGCCCCAGATTTATACGTATCTGAACTAACTGTCCAGACCATTACGAACCAGGCCTCTTGTCAGCCCCAAGTGATCCGTTTTCCTCCGTCCCCAACGGATCAATAAGAAAAGAGGGGCTGTCCCGCGTTGGTGGGACAGCCCCTCTGGCATCGGTATGAGCGAAACGGCTCGCTAGTAGCCCTGGCCGTAGCCCTGACCCTGGCCCCGCTGGCCTAACAGCTCCTCCAGGTACTGGCGCAGCTGCTCGTCGGTAATACCGCCGTTGCCGGTGTCGGTCGAACTGTCGTCCTGCTGCTGGTTCTGCAGCTCCTCGTCGGAGCCCAGCTCGACGGTGACCTTCTTCTCGTCCTTGCCGCGCATAAGCGTGATCTCGACTTTCTCGCCCACCTCGTGGCTGCGCAGCGCAATGATCAGGCCATCGGCACTCGTAATCTCATCGTCACCCAGCTTGGTAATGACATCGCCCTCTTGGATGCCAGCCTTGGCAGCAGGGCCATCCTCAACGACGCTCGCCACATACGCGCCGCTATCGGTGCTCAGCTTGTTGGTGCGGGCGTTGAGCGCATTGACGCTCGAAAGCGTAGCGCCCATGTACGGATGCACCGGCGTCTTGCCGTCGATAATCTGGTCGGCAATGTTCTTGGCGTAGTTAACGGGAATAGCAAAGCCCACGCCCGAGCTGGAGCCCGAGTAGCTCTCGATGAGCGAGTTGATGCCCACGAGCTCGCCGTTGTCATTGACGAGCGCGCCGCCGGAGTTGCCCGGGTTGATGGCGGCATCGGTCTGAATCATGTTGGCATAGATGGTGTTACCGCTGGTAGAACTCATAGCCGTGGAGCGGTAGAGCGCCGAAACGATACCGGTGGAGACAGACTGCTCGTTGCCGAAGGGCGAGCCGATCGCCATGACCCACTCGCCCACGTTGAGCTTGGAGGAGTCACCAATCTCGATTGGCGTGAGCTTGGAGGCGTCGGCGTCCTTGAGCTTGATGACGGCCAGGTCGCTCGAGGCGTCGTTGCCCACGAACTCGGCCTCGTAGGTGGTGCCGTCGTCCATGGTGACCACGTACTGGTCGTAGCCGTCGACCACGTGGTTGTTGGTGAGGATGTGGCCCTCGGTATCGAGCACGACGCCCGAACCGACGCTGCCCGAGCCATCCGACTCGTCAGCAGACTGCGAAAGCGAGCCATTCTGGCTGCCGCTCGAAGTGGCAGTGATGGAAACGACGGAGGGCAGGGCCTTGGCAGAAACGGCCTCGGCCAGCGTGGTGTCCTCGGAATCAATCGTAATCTTTTGCGTCGATGAACCCGAAGCACCCGCCGTCACGGCATTCTTGCCGCCACCGATATTGAGCGTGCCGCTCATAATGAGCGCAATGACCAGCAGGGCGCCGCAGGCACAGCCGGCGAGTGCCGTAATAAAGATCGGCAGCTTTTTGGTCTTGGTCTTGACCACTGTGTGCTTGTTTACAACCTGCTGGCTGCCCAGCGGCTTGCCGGTCTGCGTGTCGTAGGCCTGCACGTAGGGAATGTTGCCGTCGGCAGGCGTCGACTCAACCTGCACGCGCGGCTGCTGCTGAGTCTCGCCGGCGTGGTCCGCATCCTGGGGGCGCTGGGAATCGTTCTCGCTCATAGCTGCGATCCTTTCGTCAAATAACCAAAGGCCCGCCAAACATGTGGCGGGCCATCATTGTTCACGTTGAGTTGTACCCCAATATGCGGGCGAACGTGTATGAGAACGCAATCTTTTAGGAAGGCTTAAGTTCTGCTGCAGACCCAAAAGGACCCGGCCTACAGCAAAACCACCACAAAGGTGCCTGTCCCCTTTGTGGTGGAAATCTAGTCCTTAAACAGATAGCCCACGCCGCGGACGGTGGTGATGTGTGCCGCGATCTGCGGGCCCACCTTGGAGCGGATGCGTCGGATGTGCACGTCGACGGTGCGCGTGCCGCCGCAGTACTCAAAGCCCCACACGCGGTGTAGCAGCACCTCGCGGCTGTAGGCACGGTTGGGGTGCGTCGCCAAAAAGCTCAGCAGCGAGTACTCCATCAGCGTCAGGTCGATGGGCTCGTTATCGAGCGTTACCTGGTAGGTTGCCAGGTTAATCTCGAGGTTATCGATGTTGAGCACATCGTCGGCGGTGACGGTCTCCTCCTCGCCCATCAGGCGCTGCGCACGAGCCTTAAGCTCGTTGGGCGTCGCCGTGGGGCATACAAAGTCGGCATGCGCGTGATTCGGAAGGCGCAGGGTACCGAGCGCCTCGTCGTCAACGATCACCAGCATGGGGACACCGCCGCGATCGTCAAGCCACTTGGCAATCTGATCGATGCGGTCGCTGCGGATGCCGTCGGAATCGAGGATCAGCAGGTCAAAATCGTGCGCCGCAGTCGGCGAATCGGGCGTAGCCAGGCTCACCTCGACACCCAGGGTGGTCGTCAAACTGCGGGCAAACTCGTGGAAGCGCGTCGTGCGCGCCATGAACAGGGCACTCTTTTCGGACATATCGGCCTCCAAAGAAATGAGCTCAATCGTACTGGAACAAGCCAGCGCGATTAGGAGTTCGCCAGGTAGTGCTTGATCTCCCACTCGGTGATCGTGGACTCAAACTTATGCCACTCGTCGCGCTTCTTTTTGAGGAAGAAGCTATGGATATGCTCGCCGAGGGCATCCTTCATAAACTGCGAGTCCTCAAACACGTCGAGCGCCTCTTTGAGCGAACGCGGCAGCGGCGTGTAGCCGGCCTCGACCATCTGGCGGTCGGTGAGCTTGAGCGTCTCGGCCGTTGCCTCGGGCGGGAGCTCCAGCTTGCGCTCGATGCCGTCCAGACCAGCCGCCAGCGTGACGGCGTTGACCAGGTACGGGTTGGCCATGGGGTCGGGGCTGCGAAGCTCGATGCGCGTGGACAGCTGCTTGCCGGGCTTGTAGACCGGGATGCGGACCATACTCGCGCGGTTGCGCAGGCCCCACGTGGCGTACTGCGGCACGGAGTCGCCGCCCGTGGTGATGCGCTTGTACGAGTTGACCGTGGGGTTGGTGATGGCGCTAATCTCGCGGGCATGCGCCAGGATGCCGGCCATGTAGTGCTTGGCGACGTCGGAAAGATGGTACTTCTCGTCGTCCTCGCCCCAAAAGACGTTGTTGCCGTCGTGGTCGAATAGCGACTGGCACAGGAACATAGCGCTGCCGTCCTCGCCCGCCAACGGCTTGGGCATAAAGGAGGCGTGGCAACCGCTCTCGTAGGCCTGCTGCTTAATGATGAGTTTGGCCGTGGTGATGGCGTCGGACATGCTCAGGGCCTCGGCGTGGCGCAGGCTCATGCCGTGCTGCGAGCGGCCGGCGGCGTGGAAGGTGTACTCCACGGGCACGGACATCTTCTCGAGCGTGAGGACCGTGTTGCGGCGCAGGTCGCGGGCGGCATCGCTCACCGAAAGATCGAAGTAGCCCACGTTGTCGAGCGGCTCGGGGGTGTGTTCGTCGGGGAAGTAGTAATACTCCAGCTCAGCGCCCACGTTGAGCAGATACCCAGCTTTCTCGGCCTTGCGGAACATGCGGCGCAGGGCATCGCGCGGGTCGCCGGCAAACGGCTTGCGATCGGGAGTGCACACGTCGCAGAACACGCGGGCGACGCCGTTGTGGCTCGGGCGCCACGGCAAAATCTGGAAGGTCGAAGCATCGGGAAACGCCAGCATGTCAGCTTCCTCGGGCGTGGCAAAGCCCTCGATGGCGGAGCCGTCAAAGCCAATACCCTCCTCAAAAGCGACCTCGAGGTCCTCGGGGCTAATGGCAAAGTTCTTGAGGCGGCCGAGAATGTCGACAAACCACAGACGCACAAAGCGGATGTCACGCTGCTCTACGGAACGGAGTACGTAATCGATGTTCTGCTGGTTCATGTCGCTCCCCTTTCTTTCGGGCGGGTTTCGACTGGTCTATATCGCAGATACTATCGCAGAAAAATGTTTCCGCAGGGTTAAAGCGTATCAAGCGCTCAAAAAACGTGCGCGAACAGGCAGTCACGAACGAATGGTTAGCGCGAGGTCGATGCGCGGTATTCGATGTGGCCGGGGATCTCGATGCGCTTGGGGGCGAGCTTTGCGGCCTCGCCCACCGTGGTGGTAACGACGTCGATGCGCTCGGACAGGCGCTCGACTACGCGCTCGGCAATGGTGATGGTGTCTTGCGCTGCCGTGGTCACACCGCCAAAGAGCACATGGTTCCAGGGGTAGTCGTCAAACGTCGCGATCTTAAGCCCCGCCGGCAGCGAGGGACCAAGCTGCGCCAGTGCCTCGGTCAGACGCAGGAAGACCAGGCCGTTGACGGCAATGAGGCCGAGCTTTTTGCCTGCATAGCCGCGGATGGTCTCGTCCAAACGGCCAACGCCCGTGGCACCGCCATCGGCCAGGGTAACGACCTCGCCCGCAAGACCGCGGTGCGAAAGCTCGTCAGTAAAGGCCTTGGCGCGCTCGCGACGCACGGGGCTGTCGTCGCTTGCCTCGGTGAGCATGCACAGGCGCTCACAGCTCGCAGCGGCGAGCTCGTCTACCAAGCCAGCGACCAGCTCACGGTTGTTAGATGTCACCAGATCGACACCGCCGTCGGCAACGTCGCGGTCGAGCAGCACAACGGGCAGGCGTCCCGCTGCCGCGGCGATCGCCTCGTCATTGCCGCCACAGGTGTTGACGACCAGGCCGTCCACGCCGGCATCGATAAGCCTGGTGAGCGACTCTGCCTCCTTGGCGGGGTCGCTGCCGCTAATGGCCGTCATGAGCGAGCAGCCGCGCGCAGCGGCGCTAGCGGAAAGTCCTTCGAGCATGGCGCTCGAGAACGGGTTGGCGATGTCGGCCAGAATCACGCCGATAAGGTTCGTACGCGAGGAGCGCAGATTGCGCGCAGCGGCACGCGGGCGATAGCCGGTGCGCTCGATAACCGCCGCGATGCGAGCACGGGTTTCCTCGGTCATTTGCCCGGGGCGGTTGTTGAGATAACGCGAGACCGTGGCCGGGCTCACGCCCGCCTCGGCGGCAATGTCCTTGATTCTCATCTGCGCCATAGCGCACCCCGTTTCCCATTTGTCGGCGGTCTGAACCATTTTAGGCATTTTTTTAAAAATCTCGGTTGCAAAACGCTGTAGGTGAGTATACTACAACTCGAAACGAAACCGATTTCGTAAACCGATTTCGGCAAGCGTTGATACGCAGGTGCAAAGACGCACCCTACCGTCTTGGCACCTGCGTACCAACGCCATATCAAAGGTGTACGCACGAGTAAAAGGAGCTGCGCGACCATGGGTAAAACGGTTCTTACCTTCGGCGAGATCATGATGAGGCTCTCGCCCAAAGACCATCTGCGCATTGAGCAGGCAACCGAATTTGACGTCCGCTATGGCGGCGCCGAGGCCAACACCGCGCTTTCCCTGGCCTACCAGGGCGACAAGGCCGCTTACGTCTCCGTTGTCCCGGCCAATCGTCTGGGCGAGTGCGCCCTACGTTCGCTGAAGGTCTACGACGTCGACACCACGCGCGTCGTGCGTCAGGGCGACCGCCTTGGCTCCTATGTGTTTGAGGTCGGTGCCTCGCAGCGCGGTAACGGCTGCGTCTACGACCGTAAGTACTCTGCCATCAACATGGCCAAGCGCGATGTCTTTGACTGGGACGAGATCCTCAAGGGCATCGATGTCTTCTATTTCTCCGGCGTGACGCCCGCCGTCTCCGATGAGATGGCTGCCGCCTGCAAGGATGCCCTCACCGCCTGCCGCGCTAAGGGCATCACGACCGTGTGCGACGTGAACTATCGCGGCAAGATGTGGTCGCCCGAGAAGTCGCAGGCCACCATGAAGGAACTCCTGCCGCTCGTCGACATCTGCATCGCCAATGACGAGGATGCGCCTGCCGGCCTCGGTATGACCTGCGTCTCTGGTTCCCTTGCCCACGGCATCGAGGAACGTGACACCTATGTCGAGATGGCCCGTCAGATCTGCGCCGAGTACGGCTGCAAGAAGGTCGCCTCGGTCGTCCGCAACATCTCCTGCGTCGAGCGCTCCATCTGGATGGGCATGCTCTTTGACGCCGAGAGCGGCGAGCACTGGTTCTCCCCTGCTCACGACGTGCACGTGCTCGAGGGCGTTGCCGCCGGCGACGCTTTCAACGCCGGCCTCGTCCATGCCCTCATCAACGACTTTGACCCGCAGGATGCCGTCAACTACGCGATTGCGGCCTCGATCCTCAAGCTCACCATCAAGGGCGATTCCAACTTGGTGACCGCAGACGAGATCGCAGCCGTGGCATCCGCCGCCGACGGTGGCACCCGCGTCGCGCGCTAATCCGTCTCCATTCCGCGGGCCGCGGCTTTCCAATCCCATACCTCTGCGGCCCGCTCCCCGATTCCTCCGGCCGGGCAAAACCACCAGTCCCATTCCGGTTTTGCCTGGCATTCCCTACATGACTGGTCGAGCAGCCGGTTTTGGAATTGCTTGAACCCCAAGCAGTGCCTCCGATAACCAATCCAAAATCGGCTCCTGACCAGCACATTTGGCAATCACGCGCCCATGCGCGCCACACATCGAAAGGAACATCATGTTCGATCAGTTCTACACCACGCTTGAGTCCCTGGGTATCGTGCCGGTCGTCGTGCTCGACAAGGTCGAGGACGCCGCCCCGCTCGCCCACGCTCTTATGGCAGCCGGCATGAAGTCCGCCGAGGTCACCTTCCGCACCGCCTGCGCCGCCGAGTGCATCGCCGCTATGGCCGAGGCCGAGCCCGAGATGTGCGTTGGTGCCGGCACCGTCCTGACCGTCGAGCAGGTTGAGCAGGCCCGCGCCGCCGGTGCCGAGTTCATCGTCTCCCCGGGTTACAACGAGGACGTCGTGAAGCCTGTCTCTTATACACATCTCCGAGCCCACGAGACCGAGGCTGATC
>CABSNL010000033.1 GCA_902479095.1 uncultured Collinsella sp.
TGTCGTAGACCGGCAGCAGCTGCTTGGAGGTCACGAGCGTGAGCGGGTACAGGCGCGTGCCGGACCCGCCGGCGAGGATGATGCCTTTCATTGGCTATAACCTTTCTTTTCTTGCGGCCCTACGGCCGGCGCGGTTTCCGAGAAGGCGGGCGCAGCAGTCGAATCCAAAAGCGGCGAATTCCCGGATATTCCCCTCGTGCAGAAGCTGGCGGGAGACAGACTTAACGAGCCTTCCGCCCTCCCCGACCTCGGAGCTACAGCCAACGATTTCCCCGTTCGCCTCGAGGAAACGGCCGATTGCATAGTTCCGGCGATACTGCTCGGCTGGAGTGAGGTTATGCGAATGATGCACACAGGCGTCGGCAGCATATGCAACCGAGTATCCGGCGTTTACGGCCTTCGCGGCCATAAGCATGTCCTCACTCATATCCGTCTTTCCGAAACCGCCGAGCTCGATATATGCGCTACGGCGGTACGCCGAGCACACGTCGGTGGCGAAATACGCCTTGATTCCCATGGTCACGACGTCGGCCTTAGAGCGAACGTTAGATTCAGGACCGTAGTTGAACTCACGGACGAGCTGTTCGAACCTACGAGCGTCATCCTTGGGAAGCTGGCGCCCGGATGAAACCACCACGCGGAAATCGTTAAGAATGGGGGCAATAAGGTTCTCAATGTAGAATTCGTCAGCGGGTACGGCATCCTGCGTCATAAAGCAGACGATATCCCCAATGGATTCCCTAAGCGCCATATCGCGAGTGAGACCGTGGTTGAATTCGGAACGCTCAATACTGATCAAGCGAACCCACTCAAACGTCTTAACGATATCGACCGTACGGTCGGAGGAGCTCGAATCGACGACAATAACCTCATCAGGACGACGAGTCTGGCGATATATGCGATTGAGCAGCCCCTCGATATCGCCCTCAGCATTGAGAGTCGGAATCACAAGGGAAACCTTCGTCATCGCCCGGTCCTCCTTTTCCCGAACATGGCACCGAAGGTGCCCATGAAACATTTCCAGTCCATACGGAAGCAACGGTTCCGTACATAGTGGAGCTCAATCTTCTGCCGCATGCCGCTCTCGAAGGTCGCGGCGTTGCGGTCAGTGGCCTGCCACAGGCCGGTAATGCCCGGTGTGACGCTCAGTAGCTCTTCCTTCTCCTCTTCGGAGAAGTGCTGTTCCAGCTCGTCATGCGTGATGGGACGCGGACCGATCACGGACAGATCGCCCTTGAGCACGTTGAGGAACTGCGGTACCTCGTCGATGGAGCACTTGCGGATGAACTGGCCCACCTTTGTGATGCGTGGGTCGTTATCGACCTTGCGCTCCACCTCCCACTGGTGCAGCTGCTCGGGGCTCAGGTACTTCTGAACATCACCTGCATCAGAGACCATGCTGCGAAGCTTAAGCACGCGAATCACCCGGCCTCCCCTGCCCACGCGCTCCTGCGTGTAGACCGGGCAGCCCGGGGACTCCACGCAGATCGCGGCGCAGACACAGGCCATGGGAATCGCCAGCACAGCGGCACACCCGGCGCTGAAGGCTATATCGAACGTTCTCTTGCATATGCGGTAAAAGAGGGTCCCGGTAGGTTTCCTAGGCATGGGCTAGCACCCCGCCAACGGAAAAGTCTCGGGAAATGCCTCTAGCAGGCACCCCCCCCCCGTTATCATTTCGACGACCGTGAGCGCCACGATCTTCAAGTCGGTGGCCACCCCGCGTTTGGCGATGTACTCAAGGTCGCGGCGAACCATGCCGTCGAAGTCGGTATCATTCCGGTCCGTGACCTGCCACCAGCCGGTGATCCCGGGCTTCACGGCAAGTCGCTGCAGGTCGTACTCGGTGTACTCCGCCACCTCGTTGGGCAGCGGCGGGCGCGGGCCCACGACGGACATCTGGCCAAGGAACACGTTGAGGAACTGCGGGAACTCGTCGATGGAGTGCTTGCGGATGAACTTGCCGATCTTCGTTACGCGCGGGTCGTCCCTCATCTTGAACATGGCGCCGGCGATCTCGTTCTGCCCCTTGAGCTCGGCGAGGCGCTCGTCGGCGTCCTTGTACATGCTTCGGAACTTCCACATGCGGAAGGTAGACAGTCTGCCGTCGCGGTGGGTCTGGCCCACGCGGATCTGGCTGTAGAACGGGCTGCCCTCGCTCTCCAGGCGGATGGCCGCAGCCAGCACCAGGCTCGGTATGGCGATGACGGCAAGCACGCAGCCGCTGAACACAATGTCGAACGCGCGTTTTACGGCCCTGTAGCCCAGGCGCGTGCGATCCCAGTCCTTCACGGCCTGCTTGGTCTTGTAGTGCACGCTCACGTCACCGCCACTCATTGCCTGGGCAACCAGCGCGGCCCCCGCCGGCGCGTTTTTCCCTGTCACTTCTTTACTAGTCAAGTTCAAATCCACGTCCCTGTCCCCAGGGACCCCCCCCCTCGATGAATTCAGATTGCGAATGAATTGCCAGTGCAACGTCCCCTTACGTCTTACTGGGCACGTCCAACGGAAGCAGCTCCCTAAAAGCAGAGTCGCCTTCGCCCACGTCTACCAGGCACCAGCGCTTATGACGGTCAATCTTCTTTACACGGGCCTCTTGCCCCACCAAGGGCCCCTGCTCTATGTGCAGCACGCCGTCTTCTATGCGGGCGACGCTGTTGCGCACCACGCCGTCGTCGTCGAGCACGCTGCGGTACCAGTCCTGCGCATCGTCTGGCATGGGCGCATAGGCCCGCTCCCTGCTGCCGGCAATACGGCAGCCAAAGCTCAACTGGGCCAAAGCCCTATCGAGCAGGGCGGCATCGCGCGTGGCGACGAAGAAATATTCCTCGTACATGGGTTTGATTTGGAGCAACCAGGCGCCGTCCCGCTTAAACCAGAACTCCTTTTGCATCACAAAAGCGTCCTGCATCAGCTCGTGCGGGATAATACGGCGGACCTTTTCGCAGGTCTCGCGCTCTTTTCCATTGGGGGTGTGGACCAGATACCAGCGGACGCGGCCATGCTGACTGTTGGTGGTAGCGCCGTTAAATGCGCCCGGCAGCTGCTCTTGACGCCGCATTGTCTGTTCCATCTCTCGCCCCCTTAACTTGCATCCACGACGCACGCGAATGCAGGGGCGTTAAGAACAGGCTTCTCGCTCGCAGCTAGGCGCAGTCGCAAAAGTACAGGTTTTTGTATCTTTCGACATAGGCCATTATACGAGCAATTTATTAACGTTTGCCCAGATTACGCAAAATGTACTGCTGGTAGATACATCTCCATACGCCTCTACAGAAACCTGTACCTTTTTGTGCAACAAAAAAGCCGCTCATCCAGCGGCTTTTTCTCGTTTGGGCATTAAAAAAGGCGACCGCCCTTTGTGGACGGTCGCCTTTAGTTGTTGTGCAGTTCGCCTTAGGCGCGGGTCTTGATCTCCTCAGTCACCTTGGCAACGAACTCGTCGACGCTCATCTGAACGGTCTCGTTGGAGCGATCGCGGACGGAGATGTTGCCGGCCTCGACCTCCTTCTCGCCTAGGATGAGCATGTAGGGCACGCGGTCGATGCTGCGGGCCTCGCGGATCTTGTAGCCGATCTTCTCGTCGCGGTCGTCGCAGACCACGCGGATGCCGGCCTCCTCCAGCTTGGCGCATACCTCGTGGGCGTAGTCGCGGCTCTTCTCGGAAACGGGAAGTGCCTTGACCTGCACGGGGGCCAGCCAGGTGGGGAACTTGCCTGCAAAGTGCTCAATCAGAATACCGATGAAGCGCTCGATGGAGCCAAAGCACACGCGATGCAGCATGATGGGGCGCTTCTTGGTGCCGTCGGCGTCCACGTACTCCAGGTCAAAGTTGAGCGGCATCTGGAAGTCGAGCTGGACGGTACCGCACTGCCAGGTACGGCCGAGCGAGTCCTCCAGGTGGAAGTCGATCTTGGGGCCGTAGAAGGCGCCGTCGCCCTCGTTGACCTCGTATTCCATATGCAGCTGCTCCAGAGCGGTGCGCAGACCCTCCTCGGCGCGAGCCCAGTCCTCGTCGGAACCCATGGAGTCCTCGGGGCGGGTGGAAAGCTCAACGTGGTACTTAAAGCCAAACTTCTGGTACACGGAGTCGATAAGGTTGACCACACCCACGATCTCGTCGGTCAGCTGGTCGGGACGCACAAACAGGTGGGCGTCGTCCTGGTTAAAGCAGCGCACGCGGAACAGACCGTGCAGGGCGCCGCGCAGCTCGTGGCGGTGCACCAGGCCAATCTCGCCGGCACGAATGGGCAGCTCGCGGTAGGAGTGCGGCTTGGAGGCGTACACCAGCACGCCGCCCGGGCAGTTCATGGGCTTAATGCAGTACTCTTCGTCGTCGATGACGGTGGAGTACATGTTGTCCTTGTAGTGGTCCCAGTGGCCCGAGGTCTTCCACAGCTGCTTGTTCATGATGAGCGGCGTGGAGATCTCCACGTAGCCGGCCTTGTGGTGGATCTCGCGCCAATAGTCCAGCAGCGTGTTCTTAAGGATCATGCCGTTGGGCAGGAAGAACGGGAAGCCGGGGGCCTCGTCGCGCATCATAAAGAGGTCCATCTCGCGGCCGATCTTGCGGTGGTCGCGCTTCTTGGCCTCCTCCAGCATGTGCATGTGCTCGTCGAGCTCTTCCTTGGTGGCAAAGGCGACGCCGTTGATGCGGGTGAGCATCTTGTTGTCCTTGTCGCCCTTCCAGTAGGCGCCCGAGACGCCGGTGAGCTTAAAGGCCTTGAGGGCCTTGGTGTAGCAGATGTGGGGGCCGACGCACATGTCGATGTAGTCGCCCTGCTGGTAGAAGGTGATGCGGGCGTCGTCGTCCAGGTCGCCGATGTGCTCGACCTTGTACTTCTCGCCGCGCTCCTCCATAAGGGCGATGGCCTCGGCGCGGGGCTTCTCGTACACGGAGAACTTGAGGTTCTCCTTGACGATCTTCTTCATCTCGGCCTCGATCGCGGGGAAGTCGTCCTCGCTGATCTTGACGCCCTCGGGCAGGTCGACGTCGTAGTAAAAACCGTTGTCGGTCGCGGGACCGTAGGCAAAGTCGGCCTCGGGATAGAGGCGCTTGATGGCCTGCGCCATGATGTGCGCGGCAGAGTGGCGGATGACGTGCGTGACCTCGTCCTGCGGGAGCTCGGCCACCGAACCGTCATTGTAGAGTGCCTTCATGGGTATGTTTTCTCCTCTCGGATGCCTAATGCAAGTGCGTGCGATGCGCTCGGCGTTTTTGACTTGCATCATTATAGGCAGGTTGCCTTGGTATACAAGCGCCCGCCGCACCTTAATGGCACGGCGGGCGATTTTCTACGCATGCTTCATCGTGTGGGGCGGGGCTGCGGGGCGCGCGGCGCCCGTAGCTTGCAGCCGGCCAGTCGATGGATGCGTTACTGGATGCGAGTTCGGCAGTAGGGGCAGACCTTCCAGTGCGCATCGAGCGGGCGATGGCAGCTGGGGCACACGTTACGAACCTGGGTATCGCACACCGGGCAGACGACAAAGTCCTTCTCGATGGGCGCGCCGCACTGGGGGCAAGTGCCGTACTGGGCAAGCTGGCGCTCGCGCAGGGCCATATCCAGCTCCTGCTCCTCGCGGTCGGCCGCGTAGGAATGCGGGCGCAGGACCAGGTAGGCGATGAGGCCCACAAACGGGATGAGGGCGATGATGCCCCAAGCCACGTAGGCGCTGGCGCCGCGGCGGCGAGCGTCGATAAACACATAGACGACCGACAGCACATACAGGGCGATGATAAAGCCAACAAAGGCATAGACGACGCCCATAAGCTGCGGCGACATGAGCTCGGAGATGTACTTGGACATTACGGGTACCTTTCGGAATATTAACAGTTCGGTCAAGTTTACCACGGGGTTTGTTTATATGGGACTACGGCTGGGTACGGGGCTGGCGCGGACACAAACATCTCAATCTGTAACAGTTACTCGGCTAAAACAGTCCCAGACGTTACAGATTTAGACAAACCCTTCTCTCCCCGACTTAAACCTCGATCTGTAACATCTAGAACCCAAAAACAGTTCTTACTGTTACAGATCGAGACAACCAGAATCCGTCGGAAAGATTGTCTCGACCTGTAACAGAAAGGAACCAAAAACCCTGCCAGCTGTTACAGATCGAGACATACGAGTAACCCGACGGGCTACCGTCTCGATCTGTAACACGTAGGACCGCAATTCCCCGCCTATCGTTACAAATCGAGATGAACGTGCGCCTGTGGACGCAGCATCTCAATCTGTAACAGGTAACGGCGACGACCGCGATGTTTGGTGGGAAGATCTCGCGGTCTAACGTGGCCAGCATCCGTGCTGGGCCGGCCCGCGCCTGCCGTTGGCGGGTGTTGCGGGGCTGTTCGCCGCATTGCCGCCGCGCCGAGGGCACGCAGACCGTAGGATGGTCTTATTGACAGCCTGTCAACTTGTCTTGGAGGCACCGTGGCAGAAACGTTTGATATCGCGATTGTCGGCGCGGGCATCACCGGATGCGCCATCGCGCGTCAGCTCGCGAGATTTGACCTTACCATTTGCGTGATCGAGGCGGCCAACGACATCGCGCTGGGCGCCTCGAAGGCCAACGGTGGCCTGGTGCACGCTGGCTACGATCCGGCGCCGGGCACGGTAAAGGCGCAGGTCAACGCTCGTGGTTGCGAGTTGTACGGTGCGTGGGCGCAGGAGCTGGGCTTTCTGTTCTGCCGCACCGGGTCGATGGTGCTGGGCTTTAACGACGAGGACCGCACGCATCTGGAGCAGCTGCAGTGCAACGGCCATATCAACGGCGTGCCCGAGCTGTCGATCGTCGGACCCGACCGCATCCACGAATTAGAGCCGCGCGCCAGTGCCGATGCAACGTGCGCGTTGTGGTGCCCCTCGACTGGGTTTGTCGACCCGTTTGAGGCTGCCATCGCCGCGCTGGAGAACGCCGTGGCCAACGGGGTGACGTTTATGCGCTCCGCATCGGTGGAAGCGATCGAGGTAGCTCCCGGCGCTGGCGACGGGAGCGGTGACGGGACCGCTCGCTTTACGCTGGTGACACCGACCGGTGATGTGCGTTGCCGCTATTTGATTAATGCCGCGGGCAACGGCGCCGCAAACATCTCGCATATGGCGGGCGCCGAGGAGTTCCAGATGGTCTGGCGCCAGGGCAACATCGTGGTGCTGGACAAGGAGCCACGTGCGCTCATGCCGCTCTACCCCGTTCCCACGCCGGTTTCCAAGGGCGTCATCGTTACAGGCACCGTCCACGGCAACACGGTGATCACCGCGACCGCCGCCGTGCGCGATCCGGGCGACACGCAGACCTACGCCGGCGACGTTAACGCGCTGCTGACCGGCGCGCGCAAGCTGGTGCCCGATCTGGATACGCGCCGCGTGGTGCGCGCATTTGCCGGCGGGCGTCCGGTCATTCAGGGAACGAACGACTTCTTTATTGGGCAGTCGGCCGTGGTGCCGGGACTGTTCCAGGCGGCAGGCATTCAGTCGCCGGGCGTGGCGAGCGCGCCGGCCATTGCCGAGCGCATGGAGCAGGTTATGCGCGACGCGGGTGTGGTTTTGCGCGAACGGGATGACTGGAACCCAATTCGCCGCGCGCCGGACGACTTTGACCGCGCACCACTGGCGCGCAAGGAGGAGCTGATCGAGTCCGATCCCGCGTGGGGCCAGATTGTCTGCCGCTGCGAGACGGTGCCCGAAGCCGAGATCGTGGCCGCGATCCGACGCCAGCCGGGCGCGGTTTCGGTCGAGGGCGTCAAGCGCCGCTGCCGTGCCGGTATGGGCCGGTGTCAGAGCGGCTTTTGCCAGAGCCGCGTGGTGGCGATTCTGACGCGCGAGTTGGGCTGCAACCCTAGCGAGGTATTACTGGAGGACGCCGGCTCCTGGTTGGTCGAGGGACCTTTGAAGGGGTGCGCTAGGATGGAGGAGTTCAAATCGAGTGCGATTGATTGCGGCGTCGTAGAAGCCGTACAAACGCAAGCCTTCGACGTGGTCGTTATCGGCGGCGGGCCTGCAGGCATGGCGGCCGCGCTGGCCGCGCATAAGGCCGGCGCACGCGTGGCCATCGTGGAGCGCGAGCAGCACCTGGGCGGCATCCTCCGCCAGTGCATCCACCCCGGCTTTGGCCTGTCGCACTTTAAACAGGAACTCACCGGTCCCGAATACGCACAGCGCTTTATCGACCAGGTGCGCGCAACCGACATTACGCTGTTCCTGGACTGCATGGTGATTGGGATTGATTCGGGCGAGCCTACGGAAGACGCCGCGGTCCATACCGTCACGCTCATGAGCCCCGCCAGCATGCTACGGCTCACCGGGCGCGCGGTCATCCTTGCCATGGGTTGTCGCGAGCGCACGCGCAGCGAGATCAAGATTCCCGGCAGTCGTCCCGCCGGCGTGTTTACGGCCGGCCTGGCGCAGCGATACATCAATATCGAAAACCTCAAACCCGGCTCGCGTGCCGTCATCTTGGGCTCAGGCGACATCGGGCTTATCATGGCGCGCCGCTGCACGCTCGAGGGGATTTCGGTCGAGGGCGTGTACGAGCTCATGCCGTACGCTAACGGCCTGCGCCGCAATGTGAAGAACTGCCTGAACGACTTTGGCATTCCGCTGCACCTGTCCACCACCGTCACACGCGTGATCGGGCACGACCGCGTGGAAGCCGTCGAGGTAAGCCAAGTCGACGAGCGCCTGGCGCCCATTCCGGGGACCGAGCGCATCGTTCCGTGCGACACACTGCTGCTTTCGGTGGGCTTGATTCCCGAGAACGAGCTTTCGGTTGCCGCTGGCGTAGAGCTTGACCCGCGAACGCGCGGCGCCGTGGTGGACCAGAGCCTGCAAACGGGCGTGCCGGGTATCTTTGCCTGCGGCAACGTGCTGCACGTGCACGACCTGGCCGACAACGTAACGACCGAGTCCGAGAGGGCTGGCGCAGCTGCAGCGGCGTACGCGCTGGGGACCGGCGCGGGCACCGTTCCGGACTGGGAGCTCACGGTCTCCCCTGCCGGCATCGCGGGCTACGCGCTGCCGGGACGCATTACGACTGTGACACTCACCAGACTCAACTTCCGTGTGCGCCGACCGGTCGATGCCGCCCGCGTGCGTATTCTAGCAGGCGACGAGGAACTACTTACAGGCAAGGTCCGCCCGTTTAAACCGAGCGTCATGGAGAGCCTCCCGCTGCCGCCAAAGGTGATTCAGCGCGCACTCGACCTAGGTGCTAGCGAAATTGTCCTGTCCGTCGATCCCATCGAGGAGGCGTAAGACCATGAGCATAAACGCGATCGAAACGTTGCAGTTCAACTGCACAACCTGCCCATCTGAGTGCCTCCTGACCGTAGAGGTAGAGCGTGACGAAGACGGCGCCGTGGTAGAAGTGCGCTCCGTAACCGGCAACAACTGCCCGCGCGGCGATAAGTTCGCACATCAGGAGCTCACCTGCCCCATGCGCGTGCTCACCACCACCGTGGCCGTCTCCGGCGGCGACGAAGCCCTGCTCCCCGTGCGCACATCCGAAGCCATCCCGCTGACCCTCCACGCCCAAGCCATGGACCTCATCCGAGGCCTAATCGTCAAAGCCCCCATCCGCATGGGCGACGTCGTGCTCCCCAACCTCCTCAACACGGGCATCGACCTTATCACCAGCATGAACATCGACCTTATCACCAGCATGGACATCGACCCAGCCTAAGCAACCAATTTGGGACGGGCCTCTTTTAGCTACCCCGCCATCCACCCCGCCCTCCCTCAATTGCGGTGGAATAGTTCCTGATTTCCGCCAAAACCACGGCATCCAGGAACTATTCCACCGCAACTATCCTTGGAATCGGTATTTAGCTTGTGCCTACTTTAGTGCCAATTCAAAACTATGCCGGATTACGGGGCTGATTCGGAGAACCCCATCCATACCGGCAATTTTCGATTTTTGATAAGCCATCTACCTGCGGTTTTAATTTCGCGATTTTTCCCATGGTCAAGTAATGCAGGTCCAGCCCCGTAATCCGCCATACTTTTGAAACCAGCCCATTTGGAACGGCCCTCTTATGACTACTTTTGCCCGATCATTCTGCATGTTGGACACAGCTAAAATAGCCCCGTCGCAAATTGACTACCCTGGCATTGGGGATACCATGGTGGCACCCTAGCGAAAGGATGTTTCATGGCACATGTCGATGAACGGCGCGTGGCGCGCGTGCTCGATGCGCTCGAGGCTCAGCACCCCGGCGCGCAGCTACTTGTAAACGACCCGTGGTCGATTTATTACCTGACCGGCTTTTATGCCGATATGTTCGAGCGTTTTTGCGGTGTGCTGCTCGCGCGCGGCAGCGAGCCCGTGATCTTGGTCAACGCCCTGCATCAGCTACCCAAGTATGACAATTCCCGCGTCGCCTATCACACCGATACCGACATCGTGGCCGACGCCATCGCGCGCGAGATCGATCCGACCAAACCGCTCGGCATCGACACCGTCATGCGCTCCGGCTTTTTGATGCCGCTCATGGAGCGCCATGCTGCGAGTGAGTTTTTCCTGGGCGACTTTGCCGTCACCGCCGCGCGCACCCACAAGGATGCCGCCGAGCAGGAGCTCATGCGCGTGTCCTCAGCTGCTAACGACGCCGTGATGGCCGATGCCATCAAGCTCGTCCACGAGGGCGGGACGGAACGCGAGATTGCCGACCAGATGCTCGGCTTGTATCGCAAGCACGGCTGCGAGGGCTTTAGCTTTCCGCCCATCGTGAGCTTTGGCGCCAACGCCGGCGACCCGCACCACGAGCCCGACGACACCGTGCTCAAGCGTGGCGATGTAGTACTGTTCGACATTGGCGGACGCCGCTGCAACTACTGCTCGGACATGACGCGCATGTTCTTTTGGGGCGAGCCGGACGAGGAGACGGCGCGCATCTACGATATCGTGCGCCGCGCCAACGAGGCCGCCGAAGCGCTCATCGCACCGGGCGTGCGCATGTGCGACCTGGATCGTGCCGCGCGCGATGTGATTGAAGACGCAGGCTACGGGCGGTACTTTACGCACCGCCTGGGACATTCGATTGGCCTGCAGGATCACGAGCCTGGCGACGTCTCGCTCGTCAACGAGCAGGTTGTCGAGCCGGGCATGACGTTTTCCATCGAGCCGGGCATCTACCTCCCCGGCCACACCGGCGTCCGCATCGAGGACTTGGCCCTGGTGACCGAGACCGGCGTCGAGATTCTCAACGCCTACCCCCACGATCCGGTCCGCCTAGACTAGGCAATGCGGCAAAGGGACAGCCCCTTTGTCACCTTCCGATTAGCTGCGCCACGAAAGCGGGCTATCTACTACGTTTAACCCGCATGGGTCGACCATAACCGGGTTTTCGCAAAATCCGCAAGCCGTCTACCTGCGGTTTTAATTTCGCGATGTTCCGTGCGGTCGAGGGTAGTCGGTAAAACGTAGTAGATAGGCCCATTTCGCGGCAAGCGAGTCAATTCGGGGTACAGAGCAGCCAAAAAGCCCCGTCCCAAATTGACTAATTTTGAGTTGCGGTGATATACGGACTGTTTGAGGCTTCTGCCTTGTAAAACAGTCCGTATTTCACCGCAACTGATGAGGGGATGGGTTAGCGGAGCAGGCCTGCTACTTCGCCGGCTAGGGTGATGGTGCCGGCTGCTACGAAGGGCTCGCCCGCGGCCATGAAAGCTGCGAGGGCCTCGGAAACGCTGGGGTATACGCCCGCGAGCTTATCGGCATCAACGAGGGCGGCGAGCTCCTCTGCCGGCAGGGCGCGATCGGAATCGGTCTGCGTCACGACCACGCGCGGGAAAGCCGGGATCAGCACGTCAACGATACCCGCCACGTCCTTGTCTGCCAGCGCGGCGCACAGCAGCGTGGGGCGATTCTCCACGCACGGATCGATCTCGTCCAGCGCGTTTACAAAGTTCTCGCAGCTCTGGGGGTTATGACAAGCGTCAATCAGCTTGAGCGGATCGGTCCCCAGCACATCAAAACGACCCGGCGTGGGGCAACCCATAAGCGACGCATCGAGCTTGTCATGGTCGAGCTCGCGGCCCAAATACCCCTCGCACAGCATAATCGCGCACGCGGCATTCTGCGGCTGATAGGCCGGCTTGACCATGCTCGACGTATAGATCGCACGCGGCGTGGTGCAGCTGAACTCCACCGTATCGCCAACATGCGCCGGCACCTTAGTCGTGGCGTGGCTCACCACGAGTGGCACCACACCGCACTCGCGGCAGCGGGTATCCATCACGCGCTGAACGCTCGCCTCGTGCGTGCCCTCGCCCAGCACAACCAGGCGCCCAGACTTAATTACCGCAGCCTTCTCCCCCGCAATGGCCTCGAGCGTATCTCCGAGAATGCGTGTATGGTCGAGCCCGATGCCTGTGATGGCAACGGCCACGGGGTCGGTCGCACTCGTAGCATCCCAGCGTCCGCCCATGCCAACCTCGAGCACGGCAACATCCACCGCGGCCTCGGCAAACACCACAAGTGCGGCGGCCGTCAGCAGGTCAAACGGCGTGATGGTATAGGCGCGCTCCCCCGCCGCCACACGGTGCGCATTCACGCGACGTCCCGCCTCGACAGCGGCCGAAACGCCACGGGCAAACGCCTCATCGCTCACAACACGCCCATCGACCTCCATACGCTCGGGATAGCGCACAAGCTGCGGCGACGTATACAGCGCGGTCTTGAGCCCCTCGCCGCGAAGAATGGCAGCCGAAAAACGCGTGGTCGAAGTCTTGCCATTGGTACCGGCAACCTGAATGCAATCAAAGTACTCGTCCGGACGCCCCAGCTCATCGAGCATATCGACAACCGTCTCAAGCAGAGGCCCAGCATCCCCAGAAATCCGCCCCGTATCAGCAGCCAGCCCAACAGCCTCACCAAACGAAAGCAACTCAAACGAGAAAGGAACGACATACGACCCAGAACGCTTAGCCATAACCCAAAGTCCCCATAACAGAAAAAGAGGCCCACCAAAAAGAATGAGCCCCTCGCGTTGATAATTTCAGCCACTATCCGCTTGCAGCAAGATCAAGGCCACAACCCAGTGGCCCTAACCTACCAGTTGCAAACAGCCACGTAACCGCACTAGGAGCGGCCCGATGCTTTGCTCGCCGCAAGTTCCGCACGCAAAGGACAGCACTTAATGTGCTGTCCGTCTTGCGCAGGACTGTCCGCAGCGGAGAGCAAAGCGTCGGGACGCGCCCCCAAGTTAGACCTACGAGAAGTCAGCAACCTGAGCAGTCAGCGCCGCCAGGATCTCCTTGAGCTCAGCTGCACGGTCCCTCTTCTTCTGGACCACCGCGGGCGCGGCCTTGGCCACAAAGCCCTCGTTGGCAAGCGTCTTCTCGCAGCCAGCGAGCTCCTTCTGAGCCGCGGCAATCTCCTTCTCCAGGCGCGCCTTCTCGGCCGAAAGATCAACCTTGCCCTCGAGCACCACAAAGGCCTCGACGCCGCTGTCGACCACGGCGATGCTCACGGCCGGCTTCTCGACGTCGGTACCCATGACCAGCGAAGCGGTGTTGGCCAGCGGCTCGATGGTCGAGCGCAGGCTCTCGAGCTTCTCGATATCCTCGGCACCGGCGCGCACGACCACGTCGAGCTCGGCCTTGGGGCTCAAGCGATAACGCGAACGCGTGGCACGGGCGGCGGAAACAACGGCGCGGCACAGCTCAAACGCGCGCTCGGCGTCCTCGTCAACATACTTGGCGTAGTCGGCGGGCTCCGGCCACTTGGCGATCATGAGCGCCTCGGCGCGGTCCACGTTGCCCTCGGCGTCCAGGTCGAGCACGCTCGCCGGCATGTTGTCCCAGATCTCCTCGGTGACAAACGGCATGAGCGGGTGCATCAGGCGAATGGAGGTGTCGAGCACAAAGATCAGGTTGCGCTGCGCCTGCAGACGACCCTCGCCCTTCAGGCGGGCCTTAGTGACCTCGACGTACCAATCGCAGACCTCGTTCCAGAAGAACTGCTGCACGCCGCGGGCCATATCGCCAAAGGTGTAGTTCTCGATGCCCTCGGTGACCATCTTCACGGCCTTGGCCAGGCGGCTGAACATCCAGGCGTCGGCCGGCGTCTCCACGACGGGCTCGCCGGGCGTGTAGCCCTCCATGTTCATAAGCAGGAAGCGGCTGGCGTTCCAGATCTTGGTCACAAACGACTTAGCCTGCTCGGTGCGCGGGCTGTCGATGAGCTGCTTGGTCTTCTTGTCGATGTTCGCGTCGAACTTGACGTCCTGGTTGTTGGTGCACAGCGTGAGCAGGTTGAAGCGCATGGCGTCGGCGCCGTACATGCCAATGAGGTCCATGGGGTCAACACCGTTGCCCTTGGACTTGGACATGCGGCTGCCGTCCTTGGCCAGGATCGTCGGGTAGATGACGACGTCCTTAAACGGCACCTCGTCCAGGAAGTACAGCGAGCTCATGACCATGCGGGCGACCCACAGCGCGATGATGTCGCGCGCGGTGACGAGCGCCGTCGTGGGGTGATGGCCCTCGAGCAGCTCCGGCTTTTGCGGCCAGCCCTGCGTGGCGAAGGTCCACAGCTGCGAGCTGAACCAGGTGTCCAGCACGTTCTCGTCCTGATGCACGTGATGGCCGCCGCACTTGGGGCACACATCGGTGTCCTCGGTAAGGGCGTCCTCCCAGCCGCAGTCCTCGCAGTAGAACACGGGGATGCGGTGGCCCCACCACAGCTGGCGGCTGATGCACCAGTCCTTAAGGTTCTCCATCCAGGTGGTGTAGGTCTGCGTCCAGCGCGCAGGGTGGAAGGTGACCTTGCCGGAGTTGACGGCGTCGAGCGCCGGTCCCTTGAGTTTGTCGACGGCGACGAACCACTGCTCGGACAGCCACGGCTCAAGCGCGGCGTCGCAACGGTAGCAGTGCATGACGGAGTGATCGAGGTCCTCGACGTGATCGAGCAGGTCATGCTCCTCGAACCACTTGATGACGGCCTCGCGGCACTCGTCGCGGTTCATGCCGGTGAACTCGCCGTAGCCCTCGACGACCACCGCGTGCTCGTCGAAGATGTTGATCTGCGGCAGTTCGTGGGCCTGACCCATGGCGTAGTCGTTGGGGTCGTGGGCCGGGGTGACCTTGACAAAGCCGGAGCCAAAGTTGGCGTCGACATGCCAATCCTCAAAGATGGGGATCTCGCGATCGACGATGGGGAGCTTGACGGTCTTACCCACAAAGGCGGCCTTCTCGGGGTCCTTCGGGGAGACGGCGACGCCCGTGTCGCCGAGCATGGTCTCGGGGCGCGTAGTGGCGACGACGATGTAGTCCTGGCCGTTGACCGGCTCGGTCAGCGGGTAGCGCAGGTGCCACAGGTGGCCCTTCTCGTCCTTATACTCGGCCTCGTCGTCCGAGATGGCGGTGGTGCAGTTGGGGCACCAGTTGACGATGCGCTTGCCGCGGTAGATCAGACCGTCGTGGTACCAGTCGCAGAAGACCTTGCGCACGGCCTGCGCGTAGTCCTCGTCCATAGTAAAGCGCTCGTTATCGAAGTCAACGGAGCAGCCCATACGCTTGATCTGCTCGACGATGATGCCGCCGTACTCGTGGGTCCAATCCCAGCAAGCGTCGACAAACTTGTCGCGACCGATCTCCAGGCGGCTAATGCCCTCGCTCTTGAGCTTCTTGTCGACCTTGGTCTGCGTGGCGATACCGGCGTGATCGGTTCCGAGCACCCAGCGCGTGGACTTGCCGCGCATGCGAGCCATACGAATGATGGCGTCCTGGATGGAGTCGTCGGTAGCGTGACCCATGTGAAGCTTACCGGTAACGTTGGGAGGCGGAATGGTGACGGTGCAGTCGCCCACGCCCTCACGGCGCTTGTAGTAGCCGCCGTCGAGCCACTTCTGCAAGATCGCCGGCTCGTTGGTCGACGGATCGTAGTTCTTGGGCATTTCTTCCATATATCTCTCCCTTGCCCATCGGGGAGGAATGTAGGCCCGCCAGGGTCTGCATTCCTCCCCTTAGGTATCGATTACTTCAGTCTGATATGACTTCGCTGAGGCTTAAACAAACACACAGAATAACACAGGTAGTTGGGGTTATTGCGTATATATAAAATAGCCTCCGACCGCGGGTGGTCGGAGGCTATTTGCAAACACGCTTTAGGCTGGTTTAGCCGTAGATGCGCTGGGGCTGCTCTTCGCCCTTGACGGAGGCTTCGGTCACAACGACCTTGGAAACACCCTCCTCGCTGGGCAGGTCGAACATCGTCTGCTGCAGCACGTCCTCGCAGATGGAGCGCAGGCCGCGGGCGCCGGTCTTGCGGGCGAGCGCCATGCGGGCGATCTCGTGCAGGGCGGCGTCCTCAAACTCAAGCTCAACGTCCTCGAGCTGGAACATCTTACGGTATTGACGGACCACGGCGTTCTTGGGTTCGGTCAGGATCGACACCAGGTCATCCTCGTCGAGCGCCTGCGTCTGGGTGACGACGGGCGTACGTCCCACAAACTCGGGGATCATGCCAAAGGCGTTGAGGTCCTGCGGGAGCACCTGGCGCAGCAGGTCGTTCTCGTCGACCGAGGTGGGGCCGGCAATCTCGGAGTTAAAGCCCACGCCCTTGTTGCCCACGCGATCGGCGATGATCTTATCCAGGCCCACAAAGGCACCGCCGCAGATGAACAGGATGTTGGTCGTGTCGATCTGCAGCAGCTCCTGCTGGGGATGCTTGCGGCCGCCGGTGGGCGGAACGCTTGCCACCGTGCCCTCAAGGATCTTAAGCAGCGCCTGCTGAACGCCCTCGCCCGAAACGTCGCGGGTGATGGAGAGGTTCTCGGCCTTGCGGGCGATCTTGTCGATCTCGTCCACGTAGATAATGCCAACCTGTGCGCGCTCAATGTCGCCATCGGCGGCGTTGATGAGCTTGAGCAGGATGTTCTCCACGTCCTCGCCAACGTAACCGGCCTCAGTAAGCGCGGTGGCATCGGCGATGGCAAACGGCACCTCGAGGATGCGCGCAAGCGTCTGGGCGAGCAGGGTCTTACCGGTACCGGTGGGACCGAGCAGCAAAATGTTGGACTTGGCGAGCTCTACCTCGTCCATATCATTGTCGAGCTGCGAGTCCAAGCCGTCGTCAAAGGCCGAAAGCGCAGCGCCACCCTCGATCACGCGGCGATAGTGGTTGTACACGGCCACCGACATGGCGCGCTTGGCGTCCTCCTGACCCATAACATAGGCCGAAAGCTCGTCATAGATCTCGTGCGGCGTCGGCACGTGCGTGATGACCTGGCGGTCGTCCTCGAGCTCAAAGCCCTCGGTCTCGGGGTCCACGGCGGGATGGGATGCAGCCTGACTGTGGTCGTTGAGGAAGCCCGGCAGCTTGCCGTTGCGGGCAGCGTCCATAAAGTCCGAAGCCAGCGACTCCTCAAGGATCTCGGAGCAGGCGGCGACGCACTCGTCACAGATAAAGATGTTGGTCGGGCCCTTTACGAGGCGACGAACCTGGCCCTGCTCTTTTCCGCAAAAGGAGCAGCGGATGGGGTTGCCGTTCTCGTCAAAGTTGTCCTGCATGTTACCTGCCATCCTAGGCGTCCTTCGCGGCGAGATCGCGCGAGGTGACGATACGGTCGATCAGACCGTAGTCGAGGGCCTCGGAAGCGGTCAGGTAGTTGTCGCGCTCGGTATCGGCCTGGACTTTCTCGATGGGCTGGCCCGATGCGTCGGACAGGATCTGGTTGAGCTCGCGGCGGGTCTTCTTAATCTCCTCGGCCACGATCTCGATCTCGGTCTGCTGACCCTGGGCACCGCCGCTGGGCTGGTGAATCATGACCTTAGAGTGCGGCAGGCAGAAGCGTTTGCCCTTGGCGCCGGCCGAAAGCAGCACGGCGGCCATAGACGCGGCCATACCGACGCAAATGGTGGAGACCTGCGGCTTGATAAAGTTCATGGTGTCAAGAATCGCCAGGCCGGAGTAGACCTCGCCACCGGGCGAATTGATGTAGAGCGAGATATCCTTCTCGGCATCCTGGCTCTCAAGATGCAGCAGCTGGGCAACGACCAGGTTGGCGCTGACGGAGTTGATCTCCTCGCCCAAGAAGATGATGCGGTCGTTGAGCAGGCGCGAATAGATATCGTAGCTGCGCTCGCCGCGCGGCGTCTGCTCGATAACGTATGGCACGAGTGCGGAATCGAACTTAGCGATCATACGCATCTCCATTTCTCTCTTGCGGACCAAATTGGTTCTAGATAAACGTACGGTGCCCGCATGCTATGCATTGGCTGGCACCGTACGAAGCAACCGGATAACCGGTGTATAACTTTACCCCATCACGGGCGCACGCATGCGCTCGCAGGCAAGGTGGCGAGAATTACTCGGCGTCCTTGGCGGTCTCGTCGACCTCGGTCACCTTGGCGTTCTCGACCAGGTGGTCGACGGCCTTGGAGCGACGGATGGACTCGCGGACGGCAGGCATGCGGCCATCAGCGATGAACTCGGCCTTGGAAGCCTCGACGTCCTTGACGCCGGCCTTCTCGAACTCGGCGTTGACGTCGTCCTCGGTGACCTCGATCTTGAGCTCGCGGGCGAGGGCGTCGAGAGCCAGGGACTCACGGGCGACGTCGTTGGCCTGCTTGTGCAGGTCGCCGATGAACTGCTCCATGGTCAGACCGGAAGCGGGCAGCCAGGTGTCCAGCGTCATGCCGCGGGCAGCGAGGTTGGACAGGAAGTTCTGGCCAAGCTCCTCAAAGACGGACTGCTCGTAGTCGGCGTCCATCTCGTCGAGCTGCAGACGCTCGGCGAGGGCGGCGACGCAACGGTTCTCCTTCTCGGCCGGGAGGCGGGAAGCCTTATCCTGCTCGATCTCGAGCTTGATGGCGTCGCGCATAGCGTCGATGCTGTCGAAACCAAAGTCGGACTTGACGAGCTCGTCGGTGAGCTCGGGGGTGTTGCGGACCTTGATGCCCTTGACGGTGACCTCGACGGTGTGGGTCTCGGCCTCCTCGCCCTCCTCGACCTCGTCGGTCCAGGTAACGGTCTTGACGTCGTCAACGTTAGCACCGATCAGGGCCTCGTTGAACTCCTTGGGGTTGCTGTCGCTACCGGCGATGAGCATGCGGCCCTCGGCGGCAAAGTTGTCGGCGTTCTCGACGGCCTTGAGGTCGACGGTGACGTAGTCCTCGGCCTCGACGGCGCGACCCTCGACGTCCTCGAAGGTGGCACGGTAGTTGAGGAGCATCTCGACCTGGTTGTTGATCTCGGACTCGGTGACCTCCGCAGGGGGCATCTCGATCTCGACGGCGTCGAAGGAGGAGAGCTCAGCGGCGGGACGCAGGGAGAACTCGACGGTGTAGGTGTAGTCCTCGTGATCCTTGGCGAGGTCGAGCTCCTTGTAGTCACCGCTCTTGGTGGGGACGATGTCCAGCTCGTTGAGGACGGCGGGCTCGTTGGCGGCGATCAGGTCGTTGGTGGCCTGAGCGAGGGTGGCCTCGGCGCCAAGAGCGGAGTCGATGACCGGACGGGGAGCCTTACCGGCGCGGAAGCCCGGGAAGCGGTACTTCTTGGCGGTATCCTTGTAGGCCTTCTTGATCGCGGCGTCGACGTCGGCGGCCGGGATGGTGACCGTAGCGGTGAGCTTGGCGTCCTTGACGTCAGAAGCGGTGATGTTCAACACGTTCCTCCTCATACTGCCCAGCTTATCTGAGGTGCTGGTACCTTTATGCAACAAAGAGTCGCGACGGCCGAAGCCGACGCAGATGCGTTGGTGCGGGCGAAAGGACTCGAACCTTCACGGGAATCCCACCAGAACCTAAATCTGGCGCGTCTACCAATTCCGCCACGCCCGCATGAGCGCACAGACTAGGAATGATAGCAGATACGAACGGCAAGCGCACGCACACCTTTTACAAGCTCACGACCTCACCACGAGTGCAAAAGGCGGGACGAGTTGCCCCGCCCCGCCAATTACGACTTGTTCGCTGACCCGCTACTCCCCCAGCAGGGCCTTCTCGGGCGTGATGGGCAGCGAGCGGACCTGATGTCCGGTGGCGTGTGCCACGGCCGAGGCCACGGCGGCGAGCGGCGTGTTGATGACGACCTCGCCGATCGACTTGGCGCCAAACGGGCCCGTCGGCTCGTAGCTCGGCTCAAAGGCCACGCGAATGCTGCCGATATCCAGGCGCGTGGGCAGCTTGTAACTCATAAAGTTGCCGGTGCGCAGGCGGCCGCGCTCATCGTGCTCAACGATTTCGTAGAGCGCGTGGCCGATACCCTGGGCAATGCCGCCCTCGGCCTGGACGCGCGCGAGCGCCTCGTTGATCACGGTGCCGCAGTCCACAGCTGCCGCATAGTCCACCACAGTCACCTTGCCGGTGGCCTTGTCGACCTCGACCTCGGCAATACCGGCCATAAACGGCGGAGGCGAAACGGGCAGGCAGGCAGAGGCATGCGAGGTGAGAGCGTCTCCGCCCGTGATGTTCTTGACGCACAGGTTGGCAAAGTCGCGCAGCGTGAGGTCTGTCTCTTATACACATCTCCGAGCCCACGAGACCGAGGCTGATCTCG
>CABSNL010000034.1 GCA_902479095.1 uncultured Collinsella sp.
CTACACTTCTAGCTTCGTCGGCAGCGTCAGATGTGTATAAGAGACAGCAGCTGCAGGGCGTCCATGGCCTGACCGAGCTTGGAATCGATATCCCAGCCGTCGGCGGCGTCGATCTCGTCCTGGAGCTTGCCCATCTCGGCCATGAGGGCATCCATGTCGCAGTCCGGGTCACACATCTCCTCGCCGATTTTGTTGAAGCGATCGACCTTGGCAATCATGTCGCCAAATGCCATGCGCACGTTCTCGATGACGGTCTTGTCGTCGTCGAGTGGCGGCTCCTGCTGCAGGATACCCACGGTGTAGCCGGGGGTGAGCCTGGCATCGCCGTTGGAGACCTCCTCGATGCCGGCCATGATCTTGAGCAGGGTCGACTTGCCCATACCGTTGGGGCCCACGACGCCGATCTTGGCACCGGGGTAGAAGCTCAGGGTCACGTCGTCAAGGATTACCTTGTCGCCATGGGCCTTGCGAGCCTGATACATCTGGTAGATAAACTCCGCCATATGCCTGTTCTATCCTTTCTACCTGCTGTTTCCCTATTCTTGATTCGCTTTAGTGGAAACGAAATAAGGAAATCAGCTCTGAAACGTAACGAAAAAGGGGCATGGTTGCCCACACCCCCTAATACTACCTGGGAAAAGTCCCCCGGAACATACTATGAACTGCGTACGCTAGTTTTCCGCAACCTTAGCGAACGGCCCGCTGCGATTTGCGCCACAGCAGATACGAGTAGACGTAGACGGCTCCGACCGAACCAAACGCCAGAACCGCAATCACCGCGGCGACGACTTCACTCGAAAGCACGCTGCCTGCCACGCCCATCACAATCAGGCCAATACCCAGCACCATAAAGCAGGCGCCGCCAAAACGCTGCGTACGGTGCCAGTTCTCGGGATCGGCAAGCGCCCAAGGTGTCTTGATACCGAGCGTATAGTTCTGCTTCACACGCGGCAAGTAGTTGCCTACGCCGATGAACAGCAAACCGACAACACCGGAAATCAGCACGTTAACCGAACCGACCGCCGGCACCACGCCCCAGACCGTAAGCTCTCCCAGCCAGCTTATCGCGCACATGAACAAGGTGAAGGCGATTACGAAGCCCTGGTAGAACTTGCCCGAGGTTCGATATGCCTCACCTTTGGGGTCGATGCGCGGCACCACGCAGAACATTGCGAGAAGCGCCAGAGGCAGCACGCCGAGCGCGGAGGCCATCCAGCTAGGACCCCAACCGTCGACGGCGCCGTTCGCGCCCCAGTGCGTGGGAATCTGCGCCGGCAAGCTCGGCATCACCATGAGGTGCGCTACGACATTGGCGACGCACAGAGCGACCAGCGCAATCCACACGCGCGACGATACCCCCGTGGGGTGAATGCCCTTGTTTTCGTTATTCATCCTTATCACCTTCAGTGTTTGTAAAGCCCATAAACCAACCGATCAAGTCCTGCATGACGGTAGTGTTTAAGCTGTAAACGATGTTTTGACCATGACGTTCGTCGGTTACCAACCCGGCGTTTTTGAGCGTCGCCAAGTGATGGCTCAGCGACGGCTTACTGATATCGAAATGCTCGGCAAGCTCCCCCGCCGTGCAATTACCCTCGCGCAGCAACTCCAAAATGCGCCGTCGCGTTGGATCGGCAAGCGCCTTAAAACCCTCTCCCGGCATAAGACCTCCTCTCATCATCTCTCATGACGTGCACACTATACTCAATATTTAGATGTTTGTCTAACTATCTAATCGCAATGCTTCAAACCACATCAAAGCAAACGCCATCGCAACCTATGGGCGATTACCTATAATGGCGATAGCTAAAACACGACCGACTCCCCATCGGAGGATATCTATGACCGAAACCACAGCCGCAGCCGCCATCGAGACACGCGACACCAAGCTCGAGATCATCATGGGCCGCGAGGCACTCGATAAGCTCGCCGATGCTACGGTGCTGGTGCTCGGCTGCGGAGGTGTGGGCTCCAATTGCTGCGAGGCACTCGCCCGCGGCGGCATCGGTCATTTCGTCATTCTGGACAAGGACGTCATCGCGCCCAGCAATATCAACCGTCAGGCCATCGCCTTTCACAGCACCATCGGAAAGCGCAAGGTTGACGTGATGGAAGCCATGATTCGCGATATCAATCCCGCCGCCACCGTTATCAAACGCACCGAATACCTGTTGAGCGATAACGTCGACGAGTTCTTCGCGAGCGTTTTTGAGCAGACGAGCGACAATCTCGATTACGTCGTCGACGCCATTGACACCATCTCGGCCAAGCTCACCATTGCCAAATATGCTCAGGACCACGACATTCGTTTGGTTAGCTCCATGGGCGGGGCCAACAAGCTCCATCCCGAGTGCCTCCGCTTTGCCGACATTTTCGATACGGTACGTGACCCCATGAGCCGCATTATGCGCAAAGAATGCAAGAAGCGCGGAATCAAGAGCCTGCATGTACTGTTTAGCTGCGAGGAATCGGTTAAGACACAGCCCCGCGACCCTTCCAACATCCACGAGCGCACCGAGCTGGGAACCGCCAGCTTTATGCCGCCCATCATGGGCCAGATGATTGCCGGCGAGGTTATCCGCCAGATCAGCGGCCGCGGCACTGAGCGCGTACGCTCCGATGGCCAACGTCTGGACTAGCGGAGCGCACCGAGATGGAGCCCCGGTTATTTGATGCACACTGCCATCTTGATTTAATGGCTCACCCGGACGCCGTTGCCGATGAGGCGACGGCGCTGGGCTTGGGTCTATTTGACTGCGGCGTCAATCCGCGCGACTTTTCGGCCGCAAACGAGCGCGCCCGTCGCCAACCAGGCATCATCGCCGGTGTTGGGCTCCACCCCTGGTGGCTCGCCGACGGCCGCTGTGGTCCTGCCGAAGTCAATCTGCTTTGCGAAGTTGCTGCCCAAGAACGCTACATCGGCGAAGTCGGACTCGACTTTTCCGCGCGCTTTGCTGGAAGTGAGCCGCTACAAATACAGGCACTTAACCGGCTCTGCGATGCGCTCGTGCAGCATCCTCTTACCGGGCGCGTGATATCAATTCACGCCGTTCGTTCGGCAGGAGCCGTACTGGACGTCCTCGAATCGCATGGACCACTCATCCCAAACCCCGACTCCCCCGTTATCATCTTCCACTGGTTTAGCGGTACTTCGGACGAACTCGCCCGCGCGCGAAACGTAGGCTGCTATTTTTCCGTGAACGAGCGTATGCTCGCCGCCAAACGCGGTCGCGAATACGCACGACAGATTCCACTCGACCGTCTACTGCTCGAGACCGATGCGCCGGCCGAGCCAAACACAGAAACAAGCGCGCAGTCGCTCATCAGATCGCTCGCAAGGACCTCGATGCGCATTGCCTCACTCAAAAACTGTGACACAAAGCGCATCGAGTCGGCAGTTTTAGCAAATGCGCACTCTGTTTTTTGCCTTAGCTAAACCCTGTGGGCAAACATGCCAAGGGACATGCGAATCGCACAACGCAGTCCCTATTGGTAGGCAGTACAATTCGGCAGCATCACACCAATTCGTGCATGAGATCACGGTTGCGTGCATACAATTCGTCAAAGATATGACGACGCGACGCATACAACCCGTGGGCAGCCATATCGGGCTCGATTGTTTGCGCAACGCCAAGGACTCGGGCGAGTTCATCCCATGATGCATAAGCGCCACCTGCGAGAGCTGCCATGATGGCATCACCGAAGCGTGCGCCCACCGTAACCTTGGCAACCGAGACCTCGCGCCCGCATACGTCGGCGATAGCCTGCATCCAAACTGGATTCTTGGTTCCACCTCCGACAAGCATAATGCGCCCAATTGGCAGACCATGCTCTCGCTCGATAATGTCGACATGGGATGCAACAGTATACGCGACGCCTTCCAAGGCGGCGCGAACCATATGGGCTCGCGTATGTCTTCCGGTCAGGCCAAAGAAGACGCCACGCGCCGCGGGATCATTGAGCGGAGTACGCTCCCCCGCAAAGTACGGCAGACACAGGAGCCCATCGGCACCCGGCGCCACGTCGGCGGCATCATGCGCCATAACCGAATATGCATCGGGGCCACCGTGGTCCTCGGCCTCCACGGCATCACGATACAGCTCTTGGCGCAGCCACGATGTGAGCGCACCCGCCGTATTGGTCCCCGCGCAGATCCCGTAAGTTCCGGGAATGATAAACGTCCCTGGCCACAGGCGGGCATCATCGATCATATGATCAGCTAGGTAGATGAAATACGCCGTACTCCCCAACTGAACCATCATATCGCCGGGACGGAATACACCCGTCGAAATGGCCTCGGCACCAGAGTCGCCCGTTCCCACTAAGACAGGTGTCCCTGCCGCGAGCCCCGTCGCCTCTGCCGCACGCTGCGTAATCACCCCGGCAATATCGGTAGCCGACATTACCTCCGCCATCTGGTCAGGCCGGCAGAAACGAGCACATTCCCGAGCATCAACCTTCCAAGTGAAGCGGTCGTATAGGGGAAGAAAATCCTCCGCCAAATAACGGTCCACCGTAAAACGCCCCGTCAACTTTGCGCATAGAAACGACGACGCCGTCAGGAACTTCGCGGCACGTTCGTGCACCTCGGGCATATTCTCCTTAAACCACAAGATCTTGGGAGCAATATCTGACGAACAGGGATCGTGCCCGAAAAGCTCGCGTGCGCGGTCTGACCCATATTCGGAAAGAAGCTCGTCAATCTGCGGCTTCGAACGTGCATCGACTCCATACAAAATCGCGGGCGCCAGCGCGTTGCACTCGGTATCGACCGGCACACAGTCGCAACCCAATGCGGAAAGGCCCACGCATCCGATCTGTGCCGCGTTAACCCCCGATCGCGCCACCAGCTCGCGCGACAAGCGGCAAAAATCGCCCCACCAAACTGCCTCCGCATCATGCTGGTACCATCCGTCACACGGGTTGTCCGTCTCATGTCCACAAGAGGCTTGGCAAACGATGTTGCATCGATCATCGATTAAAACGCCTTTAGAGGCGCTTGTCCCAATATCAATACCCAGATAGAGCGCCATAGGTGCCTACTCCCCTCGCGCCGTACGAGCGGCAGCCATAAAACGAGCTACCCGCTCAACATCAACCGGGGCATCCAGCTTTCCGTCGCGCTTTAAGCAGGTGCCGACAAACGCGCCATCGTAGTGAGCAAATACGTCAGCCACGGTATTTTCGCGACAACCGGTGCCACATACCACGGGTACTTCGCCAACACGCTCGCGGACTTCATCGGCAAGCTCGCCCGAAGCGCCACGACCGGCAGCCGAACCGCCGATGACCATTGCATCCGGAAGGCAATTAAAGAGAAGTGAATCGGCAATGTCCGCAGTCGTGCGGTCGTTGAGATAAACCTCCCCCTCGCTCGTGATGAAGTGAAAAAGCTTGAGGTCGTCCAAGCGCAGCGCCGCCTTGCGACGCATGGTGTGAGCGAAATCTCGGTTAATCAGCCCGAGATCACCGGCCCAGGCACCGCAAAAATTGCAGCGTGTGAACTGCGCGTCGACGGCGGCGCACAGCTCGATTGTGGCATCACCGTCGTAAATAGCCTCAGCTCCCCAAGGGGTCGACAGATCATGGGATAGAGTCCCGATTACATAGCCCATCGATGCAAGGGTTGAGGGAGAAACGTGCTGCTCATAGGGCATCGAGAGCTCATTGGTAATCAAAATGCCATCGACACCGCCCTGCTGCAACGCCTCGAGATCGCGCTTGGCGGCTTCCACGACCTGCGACACGCTTCCGCCCGGGTAATACAGTGGATCGCCCGGCAGAGGACGCAGGTGCAGCATTCCGATAACCGGCTTTTCGGTCTTGAACATCGAGGTTAGAAACGACATAGCGTGCTCCTTCATAGGGTTATCGCGGGGACGTTACTCCCCCAGCACCTCGACGTACACTTTTCGCTTCTGCGGACCGTCAAACTCCGCAAGATAGATGTTCTGGGCACTTCCGCACACGATGTGGCCATCTTGGACGGGAAAGAAGCAACTGTTTCCACAAATCATGCTCTTGATATGCCCACAGGAGTTGTTGCCGGTGGCTCCATAGCTCGGCAGGAAGTGTGCATGCGCATAGGGGGCATCGAGTGGGGCGATGCGATCAAGCGTCTCCATAAGATCCGTCTCCACACAGGGCAGCCCCTCGTTTACCACGATTCCACAGGTCGTATGCGACAAAATAATCGCTGCCAAGCCATTGGTCACCGAGCTGCGTTCGATGGCAGCGTGCACGTCTTCGGTAATATCGATGAACTGGTCCGGAGCAGTCGATAGATAGCTCAATGTCTCGAGCGTCACCATGTTCACTCATCCCCTTCAAGAAAACGCAGGGCATTACCCCAGTAGAGCCTTTCTCGCGCATCATCGCGCATGGACACGGTATCGAGCGCCCGCTTGAGTTTGAACGCACGGAAACGCGGCGTATTGCTGGCGAACATCACTTGATGCGATAGCGCGCGCTCATACCACAGCGGCCCCATATCGACCGTGAAAAGACGCTGCATCATCTCCTCGGGCGAATCGATGTAAGTGATAGAGGTGTCCGTGTAGCAGTTGGGATACTTGAGCAGCATCGCCACGGTCTCGCGCACCCAGGGCCAGCCAAAGTGGGTCAAACTAAAACGCACATTTGGATGCGTTGCGATTGTGTGCTCAAATGCAAGCGGGTTACTGCGCGAGAGCTCTGCGCCCGGCTCCCAAGACATACCGGCATGGAAAACCACCGGCTTGTTATAGCGCTCGCACAGCTCGTAAAGCGGCTCAGCCACAGCATCATCGGGGTCAAAACCCTGCTTTGCCGGATGCAGACAAAGCCCCTTTGCCCCCAGCTCGGTAAAGGCGCGCTCCAATTCGCCTGCGGCACTGCTCACCCGCGGATCTACGCTCGCAAATCCCCACAGACGATCGGGATGCGCGGCAACCAGCATGGCAATCTGGTCATTGGTGCCAAAATGCCCTCCGCATGCCGTGGTTACATCGAGCGGCATGAGCAAGCTCTTCTGCACATCGCAGACGTCCATCTCAACTTGAAGCTCGTCCCAATCCATGGGACCCATATGCCCCATACCAAATTCTCGTGACCAAAAACCGAATCCATCAGGCTCATCACCCGGTGTACAGATCTCGCCGTAGAGCATGGGCTGAACCAACATGTCGATAACCATTTCGTACTCCTTTCCAGGCATTTGACCCTAGTACGGCTCAAACGAACCAATCACTCGGGACGACAGCTCAGCGCCCGCCTTCATACACGCCGGAATATCAAGGCCATCGATCACGCCCTTGGTAAACCCGGCAATATACGAGTCGCCGGCACCCACGGTATTAACGACCTTCTCCGCCGGTACGATCCCGCACTCATAGAAGCGCTCACCGTCATAGGCAATGCTTCCCTTCTCGCCAAGCGTGGCAACCGCAACGCGCGGTCCCAATTCCTGCACGTGGCGTACCCAGTCTCGTAGCTCCGGAGTGTCCTCTTCAAACGACATAAATGCGTAGTCAACGTAGGGAAAATGATTCTCACATGCATATTCGGGATCCTGGCTGAACACCGAGAAGTCCATAACCACCGTCTTGCCCGCATCGTGCCATTCGGGCAGGAGGTCCAAACAATTGCCAAACAGGTCGGTATGAATGATGTCATGCTCTAGGATAAACGCCCGGTCATCTTCATTCGGTCGATATGTCTCCATTACGCCATCGATTGCCTCGAGATGCACGCGATCGACGCCGTCTTTCAATGCCATGAGCATCACCGAGGTGTCGCCATCCTCCACCCGCAGATGTGAGATATCGAGCCCCTCAGCGGCCAGCGCCTCTCTCATCTTGTCTCCGTACTCGTCCTTGCCGACAACCGACACGGCGGATACCGAAACGCCCATTCGTGCAAGATGGATACCCCAGTCAATGCCATTACCAGTCGGATAGAACACGCCGATGTTTTGATAGACGTCCGCACAGCAAAAACCAGCCGCGCACGCTTTAATACCCATGGTCTTCTCCAATGTTCAAAAGGGGACCCACCACATGGCGAGCCCCCTTTTCGCGTTTCGCTTATTGTTTTGCATCGGCTGTCCAAGGCCTCATAGCCAGACCGCCGTACGCTTTCTTAAGCTATTCGACGATTGGCGCTCCGTGGCCCCAAGAACCTTCCATACCGCACACGGTCGAGGCAAACCCGGCAGCAAAGTCGAGCGCGCGTTCGATGGCCTCGGCGCCATCCTCACCACGCTTGGCGGAATCGAGATAGCACATCAAAAACGAGGTGAGGAACGAGTCGCCCGCCCCCATGGTGTCCTTCATGTCCGTTACCGGTTTAGCCAGCTGGCGGTAATAGCGCTCGCCGTCGTAAGCAATGCAGCCCTCGGCGCCCGCCGTAGCCGACACAAAACGCGGACCCAGGCCCTTCACCCATGCCAGACGTTCGCGAATCTCGTCCTCACTCGCGGCATCCGCCGCACTAAAGAAAGCGAAATCGACGTAGGGCGCAATCTGCTCGTAGTACTCGTCGGTGGAGTCGTCCGAAAAGTCAAAAGAGACCGTGACGCCCGCAGCCTTCAACTTGGGCAGCTCGCGCTCGGTGAAGCAATAGTTGCCCGAATGAACCACATCGAACTGCTTCATGTACGCAAGGTCAAAGCGATCGAGGACATAGCGCGCATCGCCACGGATACCGCCCTCGTTGGAGCCAAGGAAGACACGGTCACCGTCAACGACGGTCACGCGAGCCGCTCCGTTCTCGCCAATCATCTGCTCGCACTTGTCAAGCTCGATACCCTCATCCTCGAGGCTTGCAATGACATGCTCGGCAGCGGCATCATTGCCAAAAATGCCCATGTATGCGGAGCGTGCGGCACCGCATTTCTTGGCATAAACGGCGAAGTTCACCGCATTGCCGCCGGGATACATGGTGTGGATATGCTCGTAGCGATCGACGACGTTGTCGCCAAATCCGAGCGCATTAACGTTAAATGCCATGGCCTTTGTCCCTTCTAGTACTCGACAACACCCATATAGCGACGGAAATCGGGGTCGTGATCAAACACCTTGCCGCGTGCAGCACGCAGCTCGCAGTTCATGGCGTAGAACAGCACCGGGTCCAGATAGGCACGGACGCTCGCCGGCACGGCTTCCATACCGTACTCCTTGGCATCGAGCACCATCAGCGTATCGGTATGCGTCTTAAGGAACGCCAGGGCGCGCTCGTCCATAGCACGGCACTCGCTGGAGCCCATCTGCAGGAAGTAAAAAACGCCATCCTGAGTAGCCTCGAAGGGGCCATGGAAGTACTCGGCAGAGTGGATGTAGCTGCAGTGCTGCCACTGCATCTCCATAAGAGAGCAGATAGCGAAACCGTAGGTCTGGCTAAAGTTGGGACCGCTGCCCAGAATATAGAAGAACTCGTGCTCCTGGCAAAGCTTGGCAAAGCGATCGCCCAGCTCGGCATTTACCTTCTCGCGTGCCGGGGGAAGAATCTTATCCATCTCGGCGATACCGGCATACATATCGGCAAGATCGGCGTAACCCTCCTGCTGATCGAGCAGCTCTGCCGCAAGCGACAGCGAAATGCCAGCGGGGACCTCGGCCTGCGGCACGCCCTCGCCCCACGGGTAGACCCACGTGGTCCATTTACCGGTGTCGATCTTAGATCCAGCGTTGTCGGTCTGGGCGATCACCGTAGCGCCGGCAGCAAGGGCAATCTCGCAGCCCTCGACGACCTCAGGGGTGTTGCCACTGTGGCTACAAGCGATGACCAGGGACTTCTCGCCCAGACGACGCGGACGCATGATATCGAACTCGCGAGCCGTATAGATATACGAAGTGAAGGTGGTTGCCTCGCGCTGCAGAAGCTCATGGGCCGGGATCAAATCGATCATGGAGCCACCGCAAGCAATCCAGTAGACGCTGTCGAACTTGCCCTTCTCGGCAATTGCCTCTTTGATCAGATCGTGTGCGTTCATATCCAGTTCCTTTCTTGTTTGGCCGCAATCAATGACGTTGGCTGCGTGGCCGATAGTTGTTTTAGTCAATCAGATATTTCTCGAATGCGGCCATGTTCTTGGCATCTGCCGCCGCCGGATCATCGTAGTAACGACCGTCCGTGATTTCCTGGCCCAGCATACCGTCGAAACCATGGGCGTTGAGCGTGGCGACGAAGGCGTCCATATCGTGCTTGCCATCGCCCCACACCAGATGGCCATACGGGTCACCGTCGATAAAGTGCATCTCGTGAATTGCCCCATCACCAAAGGCGGCAAACCAGTCCTCGAGCGTCTCGCCTGCAACGCCCATCGCGGTTGTATCAACCATGGGCTGTAAGTACGGGCTCGCGACCTCGTCAATCATGCGCTTCGCATCGGAAACCGTCGTCACAAGGTTGCTCTCCTCGGGACGCAGACTTTCCATCGTAAGCACCAGACCGTGCTCGCCGGCATACTCCGCCAGAATGGACAAGTGCTCGCGGCTGCGCTTCCAGGCTTCCTCGCGGTCCTCGTCCCAGTCGCCCCAGCCCGAGTTGACGGACATACGGTCGCACCCAAGTACCTCGGCAAGCTCAATGCCGTGCTTAAAGTACGCCAGGCTGCGCTGTTCATGCAGCGGTTTGCGTGCGCAGTACTGCCAAGGATAGACAACGTTCTCGGGGCACAGAGTACGATACCTAAGCCCACGGTCTGCAGCCTTTTTCGCCAGGACCTCAGCCTCAAAGTAGCCCGTGTGGTCGAGCGTCACATGCGGCTCTGCACACCACAGCTCAATGGACTCAAAGCCCAAACGCTGCTGCACATCAAGGAAGTAATCGAGCGACCACATGATGTAGTGGATATTCATGCCCGCAATCTGCTCGCGGCGCAGCGTCGGTTTGGATTCAGACATCTTATGCCTCCTTATTTCGATCGAACACGATTTGTCCGTCCGACATCGTCATATCAACCGCAAGATCGTGTGCGTCGCGATAATCGAGGTCGAACACATCCCGATCGAGCACGCAGATATCGGCAAGCTTGCCGACCTCAAGCGTACCCAGCTCGTCCTCGCGCATCAGATCGTACGCGCCCCCGGCAGTCCAAGCGCGCAAGAGCTCGACAAGCGTCAGCGTGTTGACCTCATTCACGGGCAGTCCGTCGGCGAAGAATCCGCCGCACGCGCTGTAGATTGACTCGCCCAGGCTCGGAATCAGCAGCGGCAAATCCGTGCCGCAGCACACTGTGCATCCGGAATCTTCCATGCCGCGGCGATTCCAGCTGTGCAAAAGTCGCGTCTCGCCAATTTGTCGACGCATCATCGACAGGCAATCCTCGCGCCGGTCCAGCGTCAGAATCTGCGGATAGACCTCGCAAATTCCACCTAACTTGCCAAACTCGACAAGGTCGGTCGGGTCAGAGTTCTCGAGATCGGTAATCGCATGGCGGCGAAGCATCCGTCCATGCTCGTCTCGAGGCAGCGAGGCATAGAGCGCCACGGTGCGACGAACGGCGCCATCGCCCTGGCAATGCAAGGAATATCGGAAGCCGTCAGCATCAATTGCACGCAGCTCGTTCTCAATCAGATCCCACTCTGGCTCCTCGACGACCGTCTTGCCGGCAGCGCCCGCATCGGCCGAGTCCTCATAGGGGTCTATCATCTCGGCAAGCCCCGCCCATACGCCGCGATCGGTCATACGGTTGAAGCCAGAAAAACGAACGAACGGTCCCCGGAAGCGCTCTCGCGCCTCGCGGGCATATGCCAGATTTGCACCGGCGCCCACCGGCTGCGACATCATAGAGACGCGAACCGTCAGCTCACCAGATTCCTCACGGCGAGCCATTTCGTCGGCAAAGCCGTAGTAGTCATCAAACGCCATTTCCTTGATGGCGGTAACGCCACGCTCGTTAAGCATGCTCATGTAGTCCGAATACCCGGCACGCACCTCGGGCAGCGCGAGGAAATCGCTCATCATGCGCCAGATCTTCTCGGCATAGCACGCCTGGGGTGTAAAGCCGTATCGCGCACTGGCGGCAGCATTGAGAACGCAGGTCTCCGCTCCCGGTGTAAAGCAGACGACAGGGATATCGCCAAAACAATCGTCAAACACAGCTGCCGTATTTGCGTTCTCGGCATCCGATGCCAACGTTTCGGGTAGGTTGTGGCCAAAAACCGCCGCGCAATCCGGATGATCTTCTTTCCACGCACGCAAGAGCGACACAGCCTCTTTGGCATCAGCGATGCCGGACAGATCAGAACCCAACGTCCGCAGCGCCCAACCTGTATAGAAGGTATGCACATCGATCAGGCCAGGCATGACAGTGCGGTCGCCCAGGTCAACTACCTCGTCCGCCAGGGTCAAATACGAAGCTACCTCACACTTGGTGCCAACAGCCTCAATTCGATTGCCACGGACCGCTACGAAACCTTCAAACGGCAGGTCCCCCGTACCGGTAAAGACGCTCTTAGACGTCAGGACCGTCAAACGATCAGACATCACAACCACCTACACCGGAAGCATGCCAGAGATTGCCGTTACAATCACGCCAAAGACGACCATGAAAATGAAGAACTTCCAAATGGTCTTCCACCATTGGCCAAACGAAATCCTAGCCACGGCAAGACCGGCGACCGTCATGCCCGCCACGGGGCTGATGGTGTTGATGGTCTGGTTGGCAAACTGGAGCGCGGTGACAGCCGCCTCGGGATTGAGGCCCATGAGCTCGGTCAGGGGGCCCATAACGGGCATGGTGAGCGCCGCCAGGCCAGAACTCGAGGGAACCAGCAAAGAGAGCAGACCAAGGACGATATACATAAACGTGGTGTAGACGGCGGCGGGTGCACCGGCAAGCGCGGTAGCGAGCGCCTGGAGGATGGTGTCGATGATCATGCCGCCCTCGGCGATGACCAGAATACCGCGAGCGATACCGATAACGATGGCAGCGTACGCAAAGTCGGCGAGACCCTTAACGAACTCCTCTGCGATCGTCTGCTGGTCAAGACCGCCCAGGATACCGGCAAGCAAGCCCATGCCAAGGAACACGGCGGAAATCTCATTCATGTACCAGCCCTGGGTAACAAGGCCCCAGACGATAATGCCCATACCGCAAGCAAAATCGATAAGCACGAGCTTCTGACGGATAGTGAACTCTTCCTCGATGGAGGCATCGGTCACGGAAAACTCAATACGTTTGAGCTTATCGTCCTCGTACACAATGGACGACTCGGGGTTTTTCTTGACGCGCATGGCGTAGCGCATGGCCCATGCGATACCGACGGCAGTGAAGATGACCCAAGAAACGGCGCGCAGCCACAGTTGCGGATTACCCTCGATGCCAATGATGCCTTGGGCGATCAAAACATTAAACGGGTCGATGGTCGAAGCACAATATCCCAGGTTAGGACCAAGGAAGCAGATGATGAATGCCGTCATCGAGTCATAACCGATACCCATCATGATGGGAATGAAGATGGCATAGAACGGCAGGGCTTCCTCAGACATACCAAACGTAGTGCCGCAAATGGACAGCAATGTCATCGTGATGGGGATGATGAGGATGTCCTTGTTCTTAAGCTTTTTAATCACACGGCTCATGCCGGCATTCAAAGCGTTGGTCTTGGTGATGATTGCGAACGATCCGCCAATCAATAAGACGAACGCAACGACGTCGGCAGCCTCTTGGATACCCTTGGTGGGCGCTTGCAGAACCGCGAAGATATCCTGGCCCAGATTGATGGTCTCGCCGGTCTCGGAATCGGTGTAGTTCTTATCGACCTGTTCATAGGTTCCAGCAACGGCGACTTCACGCTCGCCCGCCGCTGTCGAAATCGTCTTGCGCTGATACTGACCAGAGGGAACGATCCAAGTCAGGACCGCAAAGACAACGATCAGCAAGAACATGATCGTATAGACATGCGGTAATTTGAACTTAAAACGTCTGTTTGTCTTCTTCGCCTTCGTATCTGACATAGATACCTCCAAAGAACTCGAGACTGCATCGCATCTCGCTTCAACGTTTGCATAAGGCAAACGTTCTATGACGTCCCATAGATTACCAGCAGCTTTTTCCTTCATCAAGATAATTTCAAACTGGTTGCCGCAACGCGGTTGAACGGTTGTGTTCGCGCCGTGAACGGTATGGAAACGCCCGGTGAGATGATCCACCGGGCGTTTCCATTCGCAATGTCCTAGATGTCAAAAACGTAGCGAGACCCAACGATCCGCTGACGACCGATGATAAACGGCCGCCGCTGCTCATCGAAAAAGAAGGCTTCCATATAAAACAAGGGTTCGCCAACGGGAACTGCCAACAGCCGAGCGACCTCGGGCGACGCGCACGCGATCTCGAGCGTGCACGGGTCGGTAAACGCGGGCGTGCGGCCCGTCCGGTTGCGCACGAACTCAAAAATGGATTGGTTAGATAGAGGTGCCGTTGATAGATAGGCGTTGTCCTCGTAAACATATATGTTGTTCTCGAGCATGACAGGGACGCCATCGGCAGTGCGCACGCGCTCAACGCAAATCAAGTCAGTTCCAACGGGAACACCAAAGAACTGCGCTTCGGTGGAATCCGCCGGCAGTATCTTTCTCGAAATGACACACGCCCCCGGTTCCATTCCGTTAACGCGGCATGCGTCCGAAAAACTCTGAACGTCATCCTTCTGGCGAATCTTGCGCTTGAGCTTGGGGGCATTGACAAACGTGCCTTTCCCCTGTCGCTTCGTTAGATAGCCCTGCTGGACGAGCTCCTCAATAGCGCGTCGCACGGTAACGCGGCCAACTTTATAGCTCTCAGCCAATTCGAATTCGTTGGGTATCCGCGCGCCTGCCTTGTAGGCGCCGGAGTTGATTTCGTTTTTAATGATATCAATGACCTGTTGGTACAGCGGTATCGCTGCTTTACCGTCAGTTGGCCCTTCAGTCGGTGGCATATACCCTCTCCCAGCACAATTAATTCTAAAACGGGCTTAAGGGCATTCAACAAGCCCTTAAGCCCGCATTGGCTTAAAGTATGCTAGGTGTCGCACCAAAATGTTGGCTATTTACTCATCAGACCCGAAAAACGCGCAACTACCGCGCTCCTAAGAAAGCGTGAGCAGCTCCGGCAGCTGGTCGATAATCTTGTCCGCGGCATCCTGGCTAAAGCCAAAGCGCTCCTCGCGCTTGGCAATGACTGTCAGGCCGGCTCGCTTGCCAGCGGTGATGCCAGGCACCGAATCCTCAACGCAGCAGCAGCGATTCGCGGGCAGCCCCAGCAGGTCCAGCGCATGCAGGTAGATGTCGGGCTCGGGCTTGCTCTCCTTAAACTGCTCGCCGCTCACCACATACTCAAAGGCATCCGACAGCCCGCACGCATTGAGTACCTCCTCGATGCTATCCATGGGAGACGAGCTGGCAAGCGCTACGCGAACGCCGCGGCGCGGCAGCTCTCGAATCGTATCCACGGCGCCTGGGTTAATCAAAGCCTGATAGTCGCGCGGACGCTTATGCGCCCACTCGTCCCAACGGGCCAACGCTTCCTCGCCAGTGAAATGCCCCTTACCGGCGCGCTCAAACCAATCGACCAGCATATGCAGGAAGAACTGATGCGAGGTACCGACCTGCCCATTCAACTCCTCTTGAGTCAGATTAAGCCCAAGCTCCTTGGCAAACGCGGCAGTCTCGCCCAGGTAGTAATACTCGGTATCGACAATGACGCCGTCCATGTCAAAGATAACGGCGTCGAACGGAAATGCGGACACGGCACCCTCCCTAACAAAAAGGCGTCCGCAAGCGGACGCCCGAACCATGCATTATCGGCGATTCTAACCCAGCAGCTTATCAAGCGCCACCGCAATACCATCTTCGTTGTTATTAGCGGTCACCATCTGGGCCACAGCCTTAACCTCATCGACGGCGTTGCCCATGGCAACACCGGTGCCGGCCCACTCAATCATGGACTTGTCGTTCTGGCCGTCACCAAACGATACGACCTCGCTGGCATCGATGCCGAGCTTGGGCAGGGCACCCTCGAGCGCGCGGGCCTTGTCGATACCGGGCGCTGTGTACTCAAAGTACCAGTCGGCCGTAAACATGCCCGAAAGCGTCTGCTTAAAGGGCGCATACATCTCCTCGTAATGCGCCTGCAGGTAGGCCGGATCGCCCGCCGTCAGCAGCTTGTCCACGGGATAAGCATCAGCGACCTCATGCAGGCTCTCCACCTCGCGGATCTTAAGATCGCACGCATCGCGCTCATACTTGACGATATTCTTCTGCGAGCCGTCAGGCAGCGTGATCATGCAATGGTACGAGTCCTCGACATGCAAATCACGACCGAGCGAAATCATAGGAATCACGTCAAAATTACGCAGGTGATCAATCAGGCGATGCAATTCGTCGGCAGGCATAGCCTGATCGAACAGCACCTCGTCGGTCTGAGCGTCGACCACATGCGCGCCGTTAAAGGCAACTAGCAGACCGTCATGGTTTTGAAGATCGAGCTCCTGCGCCAAGGCGTGCAACCCCCATGCGGGACGGCCCGAAGCCAAAATGAGTTTAATGCCCGACTCCTGCGCCGCGAGCAGCTTCTCGCGCGTACGCGGGCTAATCACTTTCTGGTCGTTGGTGAGCGTACCGTCGATATCCATCGCGATGGCTTTGATTGCCATATGTGCCTCCTTGCATCGTTTTTATCGCGCACTATCTTATCCGAGCCGGGGCACGTTCGCACAGCGCGCATATGACGGTTGCAAAACCACCCCATTTGAAACAAAGACAAAAAAGTACTTGCAAAGACGCGTTCCGACATATAAGTTGATAAAAGACCGCCGTTGCGGTTTTAAGTAGATCGAGCATATGAAGTTTGAGTTTTAGCGTGTAAGAGAAGGAAGATCGGCAAAGTATAACCCCAAACGCAATGACAACTTAATGAGGTAACTGCCACATGTGAGGCACCCAGGGCGTTGCTGTCTCGATTTTGAGCACGATGCCTTCCGCCTTGCATGGGCCGTTCCATCTCGCCCCTGCAGCAACTGTCTCACGGGCTCATTGAAAACCGCATAGCACCCCAACGTCAGCACATCACCCACGGCAAGCACATCACTCACGACAACCAACACATCAACAAACAGCACGAACATCAACCGATTGGAGAAGCTATGACAAACCACCACGCTGAAGACGGCGATAAGAAAAGCATTCTGGATGCCCGCATTGAGCGAGCATATGCAAACGAATATGACGCCGCCTTTGCCGCCGCGACCATCAAGAACTACGCGTCGCTACCGCTCGCGACGATCTTGGCCGACCACCCTCAACTGCTGAAGCGCTGCACAAAGATCATGGGCGACCCCGACATTCGCAAGCTGACAGACCCCTATGCCCCAAAACGCGACAACGATTCGTACGTTCTTACCGTAGGCTGCCTAGCCCATATGCTTACGGCGCTCGACACGAAACTCAAGCTCGAATGGGAACCCGACGAGCGTCATGAACTCGAAAGCAAGCGGAACACCCTGCGCACCGCACTGTTCCTTCCGTTGGACAGCCTCAAGCGCTGCAACGTCGAGCTCAATACACAGGCGCGGCAAAAGCCCGGGACCACGGGGCAGAAAACTCCAAGACCCCATGCGGCCATCGTCGACCGCAACCGATATAACCGCATGACCGCGCACTTTTCCGCCGAGGGAGCAGCCATAAGGACGCTGATCGACCTGCTGTGCCTCCTGAGCATCAACGAGCTATTTGAGGGCTATCTCGCCCTTGTTCCCGCGACGGCACCCAAGTCGGTAGCAAAGATCATCGAGACCTGCAGACGCCAGTTTGAGCGCCATCGCAATGGCAGCGAGATGAACGCCAGCATCGCGCAGTACTACGCGGCTCATTACAAAAATGACGGATGTGCCCCTGTCGAGCATCAGCTGCGGCTCGCCTACACCACGCCCGCCGCAACGCTCCATCGCTTTGGAGCCCTTGGCGCTTGCGAGCCGCACGAACAGGCAGCCTGCCCCACAACCGAGCTCGATCTCAGGCTCGGACGAACCCTGTAGCCCGCCAGCCCCTCCGCGGGCAACAATCCTATTCCACAACACAACCAACAGAAAGGAGTCCTCATGGACACCAATCATTCCCCCATCATCAGCCCCCTCACCATGCGTGAATCCGCCCGAGGTATCACGCTCACCAGCATTTACGATGAGATGCTCGCCCGTCGCGAGCTCTCCGTCATGGGAAACATCGAAACCCCGATGGCCCACGACCTATGCCAGCAGATCCGCCTGCTCGATGCCACCAATCCCAGCCGTCCCATCACCATATTTGTCGCCAGCGCCGGCGGAAGCGTGCGATCGGGTCTTGCGATCTATGACGCCATGCGCCTCGCATCGTGCCCCATCCGCACCGTTTGTCTGGAATTCGCCGCGTCCATGGGCGCCGTGATCTTTATGGGCGGCGACGATCGCCGCATGGCGCCCCATGCAGAGCTCATGATTCACGACCCGCTGATCCCCCAAGGGGCGGGCGGCTCGGCACTTGCGCTGCAGGAAACCAGCCGGCGTCTCATGCAGACCCGCAAGACCCTCACGCAAATCCTCTCGGACCGCAGCGGCCTCACGCCCAAGCGCATCCAGTCCCTCACTGCAAAAGACACCTACCTTTCGGCCGAGCGCGCCGTCGAGCTCGGCTTTGCCCACGAAATCCTCTCGACCACCAAGGAGGTCGCCCATGTCTAACCTCGCCAGCCGCCTCGCCGCATCAGAGTCCGCATCGTCCACCATCCTCGCCAAGGATCGAACGCTTTCCTGCGACACCCGCCAAACGGGACTCAACAACAACGCACTTGTGATCGGCCCCTCGGGAGCCGGCAAGACCCGAAACGTCCTCAAGCCCAACCTGCTGCAAATGAACGCAAGCTACATCGTGCTCGACACCAAAGGCACGCTCTGTCGCGAAGTGGGACCCGTGCTGGCAGCCCACGGTTACCGCGTGCAATGTCTCAACTTCGCCGACCTCAACACCGTCCCGGCCCTTGCGCCCGGCATCGAGCGCTGCGGCTACAACCCCCTGAGGCACATTCGCCGCAAGGCGGACGGCAGGCCCAACCAGCAGGACATCCTCTCGGTGGCAAAGGCCATCGGCCCCATCGAGGACAACAACCAGCCTTTTTGGGATCATGCGGCGGCAAACCTGCTGTCGTGTCTTATTGCCTACGTCACCGAACAGCTACCCGCCGACGAGCAGACGATCAGCTCGGTCATCAAGCTGATCGAGCACCTGCAGGACGGTGCCACGGGTCGATTGTTTGACAACCTGATCACGACCGACCCCCAAAGCTATGCCCTCTCGCTATGGCGGCGCTACGCCATTACGCAAAATGCCGAGCGCATGCACGCGAGCATCGTCGGCATCCTTGCCGAAAAGGTCATGTGTCTGGGATTCGACGGTGCGGCACAGCTCTATCGTGAGTGCCATCAGGTGGACTTCGCTTCCATGGGACACACCCCCTGCGCCCTGTTTGTAACCGTGAGCGATATTGACCGCAATCTCGATCCGCTGACCGGCCTCTTTATTTCGCAGGCGTTTATGGGCCTCATTCGTGAGGCCGATAGGCAGCCCGACGGCAGCCTGCCCGTGCCCGTGCGCTTTATGCTCGATGACTTCGCAAATCTGCAGATCCCCCAGATCGACAACGTGCTCTCGATTATCCGAAGCCGCAACATCTGGGCAACGCTGCTGCTGCAGTCGACCAACCAGCTCGATGCGCTCTATGGCGAGGCACGCGCACGCTCCATCATGGGCAACTGCGACACGCATCTGGTGCTGGCGTTCCAGGATCCCGAGAGTGCCCGGGTGTTTTCCGACCGCGCCGACGCGCTGCCCAGCACACTCATGGCGACGCCGATTGATTGCTCGTGGCTCTTTGTACGCGGTCGCACTCCCGAACAGGTCGAGCGCTTTAGGCTCGAAGACCATCCGCTCTACGGGGAGCTGCCCGAGGCGCAGCGAGGCCATGCGGAGGCCAAGATCTAAGCGCAGGGTTCTCGCAGCGCGCGGCGCCCCGGCGATGTTCCACAAAGGCCGTGCGCCCCGGGACCACGGCAAAGCAAAGGGGCCCGCATCCGATAGGATACGGGCCCCTGACTATAAGGCGCGATGCGTTAACAGCAGCGACTACTTACGGTGAGCGCGGTAGAACTCGATGAGCGCCTGAGTCGAAGCGTCCTGCTCGGCCTTGGCGGCGTCGTCGTGGAAGGCAGGGGTAATCTGCTTGGCAAGCTGCTTGCCCAGCTCGACGCCCCACTGGTCGTAGGAGTCGATGCCCCAGACCGTGCCCTCGACAAATACGATGTGCTCGTACAGGGCGATGAGCCTGTCTCTTATACACATCTGACGCTGCC
>CABSNL010000035.1 GCA_902479095.1 uncultured Collinsella sp.
ACGAGATCAGCCTCGGTCTCGTGGGCTCGGAGATGTGTATAAGAGACAGGCCCTCGGCAGCGTGGGCGCAATCCCAGTCGACGGTCTCGGCATGGAAGGTATCGATGGTCTCGCCGCTGGCCTCGACGGCAGCGCGATCGTCATCGTCCAGGATGATCGGTACGATCGGCAGGTCGTACTTGCGGGCAAACTCAAAGTCGCGCTGGTCGCCGCAGGGAACGGCCATGACGGCGCCGGTTCCATAGTCGGCAACGACATAATCGGCAACCCACACGGGGACCTTCTCGCCGTTGACGGGGTTTACCACGTAGCGGCCGGTAAAGGCACCGTGCTTCTCGAGGGTGCCCTGGGCACGCTCGACGGCAGAGATATGCTTGGAGTCCTCGACGATCTTGGTGACGGCCTCCTCATACTCCGTGCCCTCGACGAGCTCGTGCAGACGAGCGTACTCGGGAGCCAGGACAAAAAAGGAGACGCCAAAGAGGGTGTCGGCACGCGTGGTAAAGACGGTGATCTTGCCCTCGTCGCCCTCAATGGGCTCGCCATCCTGGTCGCACAGGGTAAAGTCGACCTCGGCACCCTCGGAGCGACCGATCCAGTTGGCCTGCATCTGCTTGACGCGCTCGGGCCAGCCGGGGAGCTTCTCCAGGTCGTCGAGCAGCTCCTGGGAGTACTCGGTGATCTTGAAGTACCACTGCTCAAGGTCGCGCTTCTCGGGCTCGGTGCCGCAGCGCCAGCACTTGCCCTCGGTGACCTGCTCGTTGGCCAGAACGGTCTTGCAGTTAGGACACCAGTTGACCGGGTTCTTTTTGCGGTAGACCAGGCCCTTTTCCCACAGCTTCTCAAAGATCCACTGACCCCAGCGGTAGTAGTCGGGGCTGCAGGTCTTGACCATGCGATCCAGATCGTAGGAGAAGCCCATGCGCTTCATCGTGGCGAGCGCCTGGTCCATATTCTTATACGTCCAGGCGGCAGCCTGCGTATTGTGCTTGATGGCGGCGTTCTCGGCAGGCAGGCCAAAGGCGTCAAAGCCGATGGGATGCAGCACGTCAAAGCCGCGCATGCGGGCCTGACGGGCCATGGCATCGCCGATGGTATAGTTGCGCGCGTGGCCCATGTGCAGGTCGCCCGACGGATACGGGAACATCTCGAGCACATACTTTTTAGGCTTGCTGTCGTCGGTGTCGACGGCAAAGAGGTTGGAGTCCTCCCAGGCCTTCATCCACTTGGACTCAATGGCCTGCGCGTCGTAGGCAGGGATCTCGTCCTTATGATCTGTGCAATCGCACATATCAGCTCCTTTAATCTTAGCTGGGGTCGGGCGGCTTGGCTTTATTCGCTACTGCGGACAGTCCTGCGCAAGACGAAGAGCACATTAAGTGCTCTTCTTTGCGTGCGGAACTTGTAGCGAACAAAGCCAAGCCGCCCGACCCTAAGGTTAACTTGACTGATGATAGCAAATACGACAAGCGAGATGCCTGCGACTTGCGGGCATCTCGCTTTATCTAAATAACGTGGTTGTGAATCAACCGCTATCTGTTATCCGCCCAAACATGGTCGGGTTTTCCAAGTGCCGCAGATTGCCGTGAAAGAGGAGCGACGCGTACTTTGGTACGCGAGCGACGGTTTGAACGGCAAGGTGCGGTGCTTGGGAAAGCCGCTTATCGATAGGAAACGCTCTGCTGGGAATCCTTGACGACTACGTCGTGGGCGCCGCCTTCGACGATCGAGGTCGAGCTGACCAGCGTTAGGCGTGCCTTTTCCTGGAGCTCGGGGATCGAGAGGGCGCCGCAGTTGCACATCGTTGACTTGACCTTGTAGAGCGTGCCGCCCACGCCGTCCTTGAGGGAACCGGCGTAGGGAACGTAGGAGTCGACGCCCTCGACGAAGCTAAGCTTCGCGGCGCCGCCCAGGTCGTAGCGCTGCCAGTTGCGAGCACGCGCAGAACCCTCGCCCCAGTACTCCTTCATGTACTGACCGTTCACGTTGACGCGCTCGGTCGGGCTCTCGTCAAAGCGGGCGAAGTAACGACCCAGCATCATAAAGTCTGCACCCATGGCCAGGGCGAGCGTCATGTGGTAGTCGTAGACGATACCGCCGTCGGAGCACACGGGCACGTAGACGCCGGTCTCCTCGTAGTACTCGTCGCGAGCGCGGCAGACGTCGATCAGCGCGGTGGCCTGGCCGCGGCCGATACCCTTGGTCTCGCGGGTAATGCAGATGGAACCGCCGCCGATACCGACCTTGATGAAGTCGGCACCGCAGTCGGCAAGGAAGCGGAAGCCCTCGGCGTCGACGACGTTGCCGGCACCGACCTTGACGTCCTCGCCGTAGTTGGCGCGGATCCACTCGATGGTGCGCTTCTGCCACTCGCTGAAGCCCTCGGAAGAGTCGATGCACAGGACATCGGCACCGGCCTCGATGAGCAGCGGCACGCGCTCGGCATAGTCGCGGGTGTTGATACCGGCACCAACCATGTAGCGCTTGTCGTTATCGAGCAGCTCGTTGGGGTTGGTCTTGTGGCTGTCGTAGTCCTTGCGGAAGACAATGCCCATGAGGTGATCGTTGTCGTCAACGATGGGCAGGGCGTTGAGCTTGTTGTCCCAGATGAAGTCGTTGGCAACCTTGAGGCTGATGTTCTTGTCACCCACGATGAGCTGCTCACGCGGGGTCATGAACTCGGAGACCTTCGTCTGGTGGTCATCGCGACTGGGGCGATAGTCACGGCTGGTGACGATGCCCAGGAGCTTACCCTTGGGAGTGCCGTCGTCGGTGACCGGCATGGTGGAGTGACCGGTCTTCTCCTTGAGCTCGATGACCTGCTCCATGGTCATGTCGGGGGTCAGCGTGGAATCGGACTGAACGAAGCCGGCCTTGTGATCCTTGACGGCCTTGACCATAGCGGCCTCGGACTCGGCACTCTGAGAACCGTAAATGAAGGACAGGCCACCCTCGGTAGCGAGCGCGACACCCATATCGACGCCCGAGACGGACTGCATGATGGCGGAAACCATGGGGATGTTCAGGGTGATTGCCGGCTTCTCACCGCGCTTAAAGCGGGTTAGCGGCGTCTTAAGAGAGACGTTGTTGGGGATGCACTGCGAGGACGAGTAACCAGGGACCAGCAGATACTCCGAAAACGTGTGGGACTCACCGGGAAAGAACGTAGCCATGTTTCTCCTTTTTCCATGCGACCGGTCGGCTGCAGGCCTCGTAGGACCCAGCCCAACCTTGGGCGCCCAATACTGGGGAAGTATCTTAACGCACTTTGACTGCTACAATGCATGATTTAAGAAGAGCACACGAGGGTTTGACGCAGGCTTTGCGTTTGCCCAGCAAACACTTTAGCGGGGAGACGTGGAGCACATGGAGTACAAGACGACGGCAAAGTTGGTCATTCAAGCGTGCGACAAGGATTTGCCGGGCGTCTTCGGCCACGGCTGCGTCTTGCTGCTGCAGGGTATCGCCCGCGAGCACTCGCTCAACCGAGCCGCCAAGAGCATGGGCATGGCGTATTCCAAGGCCTGGCGCATTGTAAACGAGGCAGAAGGTCAGCTGGGCTGCAAGCTCATCGAGCGCGACGGCGCCCGCGGATCCACCCTCACCCCCGCCGGCGAGCGAGCCATAGCGGTCTACGAGGAGCTGCAGACCGACATCAACAAGGTCATTGCCACCAAAGCCGACGCCCTCATCGCCAGCATAAAAGAATAGCCAATTTGGGACGGGGCCTTATAGCCACACAACCCCTTCTCATAAGTTGCGGTGAAATAGGGGCTGTTTATGCGGTTAAAGCCGTAAATCAATCCCTATTTCACCGCAACTTATGGAGTTGAAGATGATTTAGCTAGTTGCGGAGGGCATTATCTAGGGTGGCGGCCACGATCAAGGGATCGTCGGTACCGGCGAAGAGACGGATGGTGCTCCCCTGCTTGCCACGTGGGGCCGAAAGACGTGTCGTTGCGCCGCCGGCAGGCGATGTGCGAAACTCCCCCGGCAAAGCGTCGAACAGCTCTCCCGCGCTACGCTCGATAAGGTCAAATTCAACTGCCGGGCCAAAACCATGCTCGAGGATTCCCGTTGCAACCGCATGGTCAGGATGCGAGCTCAGTCCGGGATAGCGCACGTTGCGCACCATCTCGTTGGCGGCCAGATACTCGGCCAGCGCACGGGCGCGGTCGAAGTGTGCCTGCATGCGGGTATTGAGCGAGTCCAGCCCGCGCTCCAGCACACCGGCCTCGTCAGCAGGCAAATTAAGCTTTGCCAAGCCGCAGTCCTCAAACAGGGCATATGTGCACGCGGCAGCAGCATCCACACGATGGCGCTTAAGCTGCGAGCGCGCAACCGATACGGCAACCAACTTGCGTGAAGCATCACCGGCGCACACGCGGTCGAGCGCCTCGAGGGACAGCGCAGCACCCAGACGCAGCGGATCGCAGCCAAAAGCCGACGCCACGGTGTTGTCCACAACCAGCAACGCATGGGCCTCACGCGCCGCCCGACCCAGCGCACGCAGATCGGGCACACACAGGCCAAAGCCGCCGATTGAGTTCACAAACCACCACAGGTGCGGCCCCTCGGCATCAAACGAAGCATCAAAGTTCTCGGACGCGGCGACAAACGCTGCAACCGACGGCTCACCCACCATAGCCACGTCGCAGGCATCAAAGCCGCGCGCAAACGCATCGGCAAAGTCATCGGCAAACGCAACCAGACGATCGCCGGGACGTACAACCCCCAACAGAGACAGCGCCGCCGGCACATGCAGGGCCGCAACAAGACGCGCCTCACGCGCGCCAGTCCTTGCAGCCCAGGCCTCTTCTAGCTGCTGTACGCCCATACGGCAACCTCCCTTCATTAACAAAAACCCACGATGCGGATGTTTCCCGCATCGTGGGTAACGGCTGCAGTATAGCGCCGATATGCGACGAATCGCCTAGATGTTGAGCGTGTGATAGTTCACGCTCGCACCCGGAGCGTCAACGGTCACGCCATAGGACTCGGGATAGATGCGCGTCGAAAACACGAGAGAGCCATCGTTCACAAACACCTCGACCGACGAGACATCGCCAACAATGCGCACGTTGCGCACCTCGTCGACGGGCTCCCAGCGCACGGTGCGACCGCAGCCGGCAGAAGCGCGACCCTCATCGGTAAATCGCATCTCAAAGCGCGAGGGCCGTTCGCCCTCGGCGGGTACAAACGCCAGCTTCAGCTCGCCATCAACGGTCGCGGTAAAAGCGCCGTCGACACCGTCAACAACAACGTCAAAGCAGGTATCGTCAGCAACCTCCAACGAGCCCTCCCCCACACGCACCGAGGCATAATGGAGCTCGACCTCGCGCACCGGCTGCTGCAGCACCACGCCGCCGGCACCGGCTGTAAGCTCACGCGGCACTGTCATGCAGTGCTGCCAGCCGCACGCCACGGTGGGCGCATTGTCATAGGTCGGCTCATCGGGCATGCCCATCCAGCCAATCAGAATGTGGCGACCATCCTCGGCCGTGAACTCCTGCGGAGCATAGAAGTCAAAGCCGGCGTCCCACAGGCGGAACTCGCCCAGCTCACAAGCGTCCTTGCCACCCGTAATGTTACCCGTAACGGGCATGTAGCCCGCTGCATACACATTGCCGCGGTCCCAACGGTCGCCCTCGAGCCCCTGGGGAGAGAAAGACAGAAACCTTGCCGGCACGCCGCCATCCGCCTCAAGCTCCAGATACCCCGGGCACTCCCACATAAAGCCAAAGCGCTCGGGGGTAGACACGCGGCTCTCGAGCTCCCAACTCAGCATATCGGCCGAGCCATACACCAGGATCTCGCCCATATCGCGCCCGGCACCCTCGCCGTGCATGGCGTAAAATCGACTATCGACATGCGGCCCATCCACGCGACGACGCGCGCCCAGCACCATGTGATAACGCCCGTCCGCGTCACGCCACACCTTGGGATCGCGCACATGACAGGTCAAATCCTCGGGATAATCCTCGGACGCCAGCACCACGCGCTTTTGGCTGAACTCCCGACCGGCAAGGCCATCAACGCTCTCGACATAGACGGTATCGGCACGGCGGCCGGTATTGACGTAGTCGTACGTGCCGTCTGCATCGGAAAGCTTAACGTTGCCCGTATAAAGCACGCGAATGCGACCGTCCTCGGCAAGCGCGGAGCCCGAATACACGCCATGGCAATCGAACGGCTCGTCGGGCAGCAGCGGGGCGCCAACATATTCCCAGTTCATAAGGTCGCGGCTTGTCGCATGACCCCAGGCCTTAACGCCGCCCTCGACATCAAACGGCGCATACTGAAAATAGGCATGGAACACGCCGCCCGCCTGGCAAAGACCGTTGGGGTCGTTGAGCCAGCCAGCCGGCGGCATAATGTGGAAGCGCTGGCCATACGCGCCATGACCGCACTCAGAGGCGGCGGCGTCAACAGCGGCAACCAGCTTTGCAAGGTCGCGGCCAAGTGCATTAGACATATCAAAGTCCTAACGGATCGAAAGTAACAAGGCGCCAGAGATCGGCACCAGATACGGGAAACGCCCGCGAGTATATAACCCGCGGGCACCCCTCAATCAAAAGCTCTTAGGCCTGCTCGGAAGCCTTGGGCTCGTCCTTGTACAGGACAAACGAGACGGCAAAGGAAACCAGCGCGGCGACCGCAAACATGATCGCGTACTGCACGGGCTGGGCCAGGCACAGCAGGATACCGAAGATACCCGTAACGCCGGTGCCGGAGGCAGCCAGCGAGGTGAGCGCGCAGACCAGGGCACCGCAACCGCCGCCGATGCAGCCGGCGATGAAGGGCTTAAAGAAGCGCAGGTTCACACCAAAGATGGCAGGCTCGGTAATACCCATGAAGGCGGACAGAGCCGAAGGAAGCGCCAGGCCCTTGATCTTGGCATCGCGGGTCTTAAAGGCAACGGCGAGCGCGGCGCCACCCTGGGCGATATTGGCAGCGCTGGCGATGGGCAGCCAATAGGTCACGCCGTACTGGGCAAGCTGACCTAGGTCGATGGCGGTGTACATCTGGTGGATACCGGTAACGACCGTGGGGGCATAGAACAGGCCGACGATAAAGGAACCGATGCCGAAGGGCAGGGTCAGCAGGGCCTGAATCAGACCGAGGATGGCGTTCTCGGCCCAGACAAAGACGGGGCCGACAGCAACGAGCGTCACGAGCACGGTCACGAACACCGAGACGAGCGGGGTCACAAAGAGGTCGAACATCTCGGGAACGATCTTGTGCAGGCGCTTCTCGAGGAAGGCCAGAATGGCGCAGGCGATGACGATGGGGATCACATGGCCCTGATAGCCGACCCACTCAAAGCTGTACACGCCGGGGATGACGTTGACCATGGTCTGCACGCCCTCGGAGGCAACCGTGTAGGCGCTCTGCAGCGAGGAGTTGATGAATGCACCACCGACGACGGCGCCCAGATACGGGTTGGCGCCAAAGGCCTTAGCGGCGGAGTAACCGATTAGGATCTGCAGAATGCCAAAGGACGTGCCCGAGACCAGGTCGGCGATCTTATAAATAAAGTTATTGGTGTCGAGCGCGATAAAGCCGTTGGAGGCCATAAAGTTGAGGGCGCTCATAATGCCCAGCAGCAGGCCCGAAGCCACGATGGCGGGGATGATGGGGACAAAGACGTCGCCGAGCACCTTAATGGCACGCATAAAGATGTTCTGCTGCTGCGCCGCGGCCTCCTTGACCTCGGCCTTGGTGGCAGCCTCGACGCCGCTAAGCGCGATGAACTCTTCGTAGACCTTGTTGACGGTGCCGGTGCCAAAAATAATCTGGAGCTGGCCCTGGGCCTCAAAGACGCCCTTGGCGCCGTCGATATTCTCGAGGGCCTCCTTGTCGACCTTGGCGTTATCGGCAATCACCAGGCGCAGACGCGTGGCGCAGTGCGCGGCCGAAACAACGTTGTCGGCGCCACCGATGTTGTCGAGCACCTCTTGGGCTGATTTGCGGTAGTCCATGACTTCCCTTTCCTCCAACGGGCGCATCTGCACCCGGCCATCTTTGACACTTACACTGTAATCGATTTCAGTTTCATATGTCTGTAATCGTTTTCATAGTAGGGTGAGCGGTAGGAAATAGCCGGCGAATGGTAGTTTTGAGACAAAAACTGGAGACTCAAAGGCAGGCAGACGCGTCCAAGGCCTAGACATTCATGAGCTGATGCCCAAGTTTGAGCGTCTTGAGACCGCTCTCCCCTTCCTCGCCATCGAGCGTGTTGAGCAACATATTGGTCGCCTCGACGCCACTGGTCAGGTAGCCATAATGCACGGTGGGAATGCCGCCCGTCAGCGCGCGCAAAAACGCGTTGTCGCCAAAACCACTCACGCGGTGTATACCCTCGCCCATGCCGCGAACCTCATCGATGGCACGCAGCGCGCCCGCCGCCATGGTATCGGTCGCGCAGGCGATAAACGAAACATCGGGAGCGACGGAAAGCAGCTCACGCGCCGCACCATAGCCCGAGTCGAGCGTAAACGAGCCCAGGCGAATCAAGGCGGCATCGAGCGGGTTGCCCGCGGCGCGCAAGCCGGCCTCAAAACCGCGACGACGGTCGAAACCGGCCGCGCGGTCCTCTTCGGAAACTCCAATGTAGGCGATCTTGCCGTCCACGCGACCCGCAAGCGCACAGCCCAGCTCAAAGGCAGCCTCGTAATCGTCGTGATAGACACACGCCGCGCCCTCGACATGCTGACCGATCAGCACAATGGGCACGCGGCACGAGTCAATCGCCCGACGGTGCTCGTCGGTGATCATGGTTGCCACCAGCACAATGCCATCAACCGGATGGTTTTGGAATAAATCGAGGTATTCGAGCTCGCGATCGGGCGCATTGTCGGTGTTGGCAAGCAGCATCTGGTAGCCACGGCGACCGAGCACCTGGCCAATGCCAGCGGTAATGCGGCTCACGGATTCCGAGTTGATCTTAGGCACGATGACGCCGATGAGCTTGGTGGAACCGGTGCGCAGCGCGCGAGCCTGGCTGGATCGCACGTATCCGGTCAACTCGATTGCCTGCTTAATGCGCTCGGCCTTGTCCGCCGAGATATATCCACCGTTGAGGTAGCGCGAGACGGCGGCGCTCGAAACGCCCGCAAGCTCGGCCACATCTTTCATCTTTACCACGAGCACCCCTGTCATTGAAATCGCTTTCACCATGATACCCGTGAAGACGGCATACGAACCAAATCGGCCCACCCAGGTCGAGCAGATGCCCGCGCAGCGTCGACCGGTCCGGCGTTTGTTAAAACGCCGGAACATAGTTAGCCGTGATATTCGCCGTTGTACTGGATGAGCGTCAGGTCCTCCACGCCATCAAGCGCGCGAATGGCGTCCGCATAGGGCATGTCAACACCGTCCGAGAACACCTCCACGGCCATCTCGACCTTGTCACCGCGCATGGTCTTGGACTTCACCGTAAACTTGGTGCGCCCAAATGCACGCACGATATCGTCGCCGGCGGTCTGGCTCGTGTAGTGGATGACCATCATGTACACGCGCGCCTTGTCCTGGCGGCTCGCAAAGCCGGCAATCATCACCACGATCACCACTGCCGTAAGCCCCACGAGCGCGTACATGCCGGCGCCTGCCGTAATGCCTGTGGTAATGGCCCAAAAAAGATACAGCAGGTCGAGCGGGTCCTTAACCGCCGTACGATAGCGGACGATTGACAGAGCACCGACCATACCGAGCGAGATGACCACGTTGGTCGAAATCGCGAGCGTGACCATGCAGGTGAGCACGCACATGCCCACAAGCGTCACGGCAAAGCTGCGCGAATACACCACGCCGGTAAAAAAGCGCTTGTACACGTAATAGATCAGGATGCCCATGGCGACCGCCACGAGCAGCGACAGGCCGATCTTGGCAGGGTCGACCTGACCAAACGCCTCCAAAACGGAGTTCTTAAAAAAGTCCCTGGTGCTCATGGTCTAAATATCCCCTCGGTTCTCAAAATCCGATTCCCAGTAATTAAATCCGCGCAGGTAGGCGGTCTTTTCGTAACACAGGCAGTACTTGGAGACCGCCGTGAGTTCAGACGCGCCCGGCGGCACCATATCGCGCACGAGCTGTGGGCAAAACTCCGTAAACTTGACCTCCATCACCAGCTTGCCGGGCTCCAGGACCGGCAGCACGGGCAGCGTCGCGTCAAAGATATCGAAGCTTCCCACCGCGGCACGCACGTTCATGTCAAACGTAATGCGCACGGTGCCCTCGTCCATCACCCACGGCTCGCGCTCGTAGTCCACAATAGTCCGCGGGCGCATCATGTTGCAGATGCACTCGATGTAGAACTCGCGGCAGAGCGGATAGGGGCTCCTCAGCAAAAAGTCGTAGTCGCCGGCCAGGATCTGCTCAAACTCGCCGCGCGTAAGTGGCGCATCCTCCTTGTAGATCCAGCTGCCGTACTTCTTTTTGCGCTCGAGTTTAATCACCTTGTCGCTGCCGTTATAGATGCGTACGCGATACTTTTTGCGCATGAGAATGCCGGCGTCTTTTTCCTCGTAGGCCGAGTTGCAGTAGTCGTCAAAATACAGGCTGCGAATAGTGTAACCGCCCGCCCGCGCATGCTTGTCCAGCTTAAACACCGGCGCCATGCGACAGGCAAGCGCGGCGTGCTCGCCCTCGTTAATGAGATATTTGAGCTCGTGGCGGTAACGCTCCTGCGTGGTACGCACAGGCGGAGCCGCCAAGCGCTCAAGCAGCGCGCTAGCCCTCCTCATACGTGTCCTCCACGACCTTACCGCCGTCTTGCACGTAAAAACACCTCATGCCGTAGTGCTTGCCGTCGTCGGTCACATAGTAGTCAAACGCATCTTGCGTATAGCCGTCGGAGTTGTTGGCACGCACGCGCACAAAATACTGGCCGGCATCGGGCGCATCGCAGGTCACCTCGGGAAGCAGCACGTCCTCGGCCTTAAAGACCACATCGCCAATAGCATAGTCACGCGCAAGCTCCACGGTGTAGCGAATGTCGCGCGCCTCAAAGTCGTAGGACGCATCCCAGTTAATACGCAGCTTACCGTTATCGATCTGCGGCACGCCGATGTAGAACGGCATGGGCTTTTTAAAACTCTCGCGAAAGCTCTTGTAGTTCTCCTCGATCTCGGAGGGAATCGCCGCGGCGATCTGCTCGTATTGGTCCTTGGTGACAGGCAGATTGTCGATATCGGGCGAAGCAAAGACCAGGGATTCAGTCACCTCGCGATAATGCTTGATCATCTTGCTCAGGCGTGCCTCGGTCATATACGAGCGCAGGTCCTTAACGGCGCGGTCGAGCTCGCTGCGGAACGATTTGCTGCGCAGCGCACGATTGAACAGTACGTTGCCCCAATAGTTGCTTGCGCCGCGCTCCCAGCTCGCGTAGTCCGAAAACCCGGTAAGAGAAAGCTCCAGCTTACGCAGCATGCCGTCGTTATCCCAATCTAAAAAGTACCAGGTATTTGAGTTGAGAGGACTGTACAGATAGCAGTTACGGTTCTGCGTATCGCAGTTGCCCGTCAGAATCTGAAACGCCAGCCAATAAACCAGATTCTCGGAATCAAAGTAGGTGTCGAGCACGTCATCGATCTTTTGCGATTCGTCGTTGAGCGCATCGAGCATCTCGATCAACTTGGTATGGTCCGAGTCGCCCTTAATCTCGAGCATGCCCTCAAACGCTGTCTGGCTATAGTCGGGGTCATCGGTGAGCTTAATGGTGTCCTCAAAACGATGGAAATCGAAGCTGTTCACCTTGTACAGGTGTCCGCTCTTATCCAGGCCATGTGCCTTAAGCGCCGTCTTGTTGAGCTGCTCCACCTGCGTAAACAGGCCGTAGTCCTCAAAGGTGTCGTTGGACTTTTCGGTCTGGTCGCACACCCACAGATGCACAAACTGCGTACGCAGGCCCATCATCTGGGGTATCCCGCGGATAAGGTCATAGGCCATCTTGTTGCGAAAACGCATACCCTCGCCCATGTGCTTGTTGAGCGCAATCGCGCGCTGTTGGCGCCAAGTACCCTTGCCCTTTTTGAGCTCCACCTTGTAATTCTTTTGCGAGTTCATGCTCGACGTCTGGCCGCGCACCTGCACGGTAGCATTGGGCGCTTCCTCGCCATAGCCAACCTCGCCGGCCACCGGGCCGTCTTCGTCACCCGGCTGCAGCAGGCCCATAACCTGATAGCGTGTCACGCCCATGTCGGCATAGTCATACACCGAGTACGTGTTGATCTCGGCCCAGCTGTGGTCGGTGTTCTCGGAGCTGTTGCCGCGCGAGACCGTCAGGTACATGGTCACAATACCCGAGTCATCGTAGACCTCGTAGAGCTCGTCCTTGTCGCGCAGGTGCTTGGACTGGTCGGAGGCCTCGGCCTTTTTAATCTTGTCCTGCTTTTTGACCTTTTTAGTCGAGGAGTCTTCCTGCACCGAGCAGCCCGAAAGCAACAGCGCACCGGCAGCCACCTCAAACAGGCGACGGCGAGACATCATCCTATCGGTCATCAGAACCTCCCCAATGCTTGCGATACACGCGAACTACTGAGCGCTCAAACGCGCCGTGCGGCACGCCCTTATGGCGGCCTTCCTCATAGCGCTGTTCGGCACGGTCGAGCACCCGGCCAAGTTCGGTAAACCAGCCCGTCTTGTCGGTCGCCACAATGGACTGCTGGCTCAGGATACGATACGGCAAGTTGGCGGTATAGGTATCGAGCCGCAGCAGCGCCACGATAAAAAACACCGCCGCACCCAACAAAAAGCCAAAGCCGTAAAACTGCTGCGGCAAAAGCAACGACACGGCAGTCGCCAGCCCGGCCACACCGGCAAACAACCCCGAGGCCAACACGGCCCCCTTGTAGTCGGTAAAGTAAAGCAAGATGAGCATCACCGTATTGCCCACGGCATACAGGCCATAGCCCACGCACAGCGTGCGAAAATACCCATGCATCAGGTTGTTAAAGCCCAGCGGCAGGGCCGAGAGCACCGTGGTCTCGAGCGAGATGACCGCCGCGGTCACAAACAACTGTTTGAGCGCGCAAAAGCGCAGTTCGCTGTTGAGCGTGGAGAGCATCCCCTCCTCTACCACCACAATGTCGCCCACCACGCCGCCGTCGTTGAACAGGCTGTAGTAGTCGCGATAGCGCGGATAGAAATTGACCTCGACCGAGACCACAAAGTTGACGGTCGTGACCAGGATCGTCAAAAACGCGATGAGCGCCGGCACATCGTAGTAGGGCGCGCCATAAAACAAGCCCTTGACCTGCACGCCAATGGGACCGGCCCAAATAATCACCAGGTGCGCAAAGAGTCCCAGATTGGTTAACAGACCCGTGAGCGCCAGCGGCATAAACTGATCGAGCCACCGCAAAAAGGGCCAGGGGCTGCGGTCGCTCTGAGGAAAATACCGGTACAGCAGCACCACGTCCCAGGCGAGCATGACGCCGTAGCCCAGAGCAATTGACGCCAACAGGCCCTCGACCGGCGGCAGCCCCAGCGCCAGCGTGGCCAGGGCGCACAGGCACGCCACGCCAATGGCAGCCGCAAAGCTGCATAGGATACCGCGGTAATCCTTAATAGCGGTGAGACAGCTCATGCCGTTCCAGTTGACGATCATAATGTTGAACAGCCACAGGCACAGCAGCCCCTGCAGCAGCGTGGCGCCCGAGAACAGCAAAAAGACGCCGTAGAGCACCGTGCCCGCAACGAGCATGATGGCGTTGGAGCCCCAAAACGAAGGCAGTATCTCATCCTCGCGCTCGGCAAATAGCATGTCGGCCAAAAAGCGCGTGACCGGCATGGAGAAAAAGCTCGTGAGCAAAAGCGAGGCCAGCAGCGTGTAGGTCACCATGCACACCAGCAGATCCTGGTTGGCACGGCCCACACCCCACAGACCGCACAGCACCAAGATACCCACCTGGAGCAGCACGCCCAGCAGCATCGGGCCCGTGCACACAATGCCGGCGTAGCCGTAAGCGCGCATCGTGGCAAACAGGCCCTTGCGCCTGAACAGGCGCTTGAGCTCAAAACCAATTCCGGCCACCGGCTACTCTCCCTCTCTGGACAGGTTAAACGCACGCGCCGTCTCGTCGTACAGCGCGCGATAGTTGGCGAGCATCTGCTCGTGCAAGAAGTACGTGGCAACGCGACGCTGCCCGCGCTCCCCCATCTCAATGCGACGGGCGCGGCTCGCACACATGCGCTCCATGGCATCGGCCAAGCCCTTGCGATACATGGGCGGCGTCACAAAACCCGCGACGCCAAAGTCGTCACCCGGGGCGCCCTCCAGCAGCTCGCGGCAGCAGCCCACCTCGGTCGTCACGCAGGGACGGCGCGCTGCAAGCGACTCCAGCACGCTGAGCGGCTGACCTTCGGAAATGCTCGTCAAAATGGTAAAGTCGAGTTTTTCCATGTACTCGACCACGTTGACGCGGCCGGTAAAGATTAGGTCGCGCACGCCCAGGGTTTCGACCAGCGCGTGGCACTCGGCGCCGTACTCCTCGTCGTCCACGCCGCCCATGATGTGCAGGCGCACCTTGGGCAGGCGCTCGTGCAGCTCAAAGAAGGCATAGATCATAGTCTTGACGTCCTTGATGGGCGCCAGGCGCACCACCGCGCCAATGTCCACCCAGCCGTCATCGGGCTTTAAGGGGATGTCCTTAAAGCGGTCGAACTGAATGCCGTTGGGGATGACTAGGCATTTATCCGCATCGCAGCCCATATCGATCTGCGTCTTGCGGGCGTTGTGAAACAAGCTCGTCACGCGGAAGGCGCGGCGGTAGATCTCCTCCGAAAGAAGGTAGAAAAAGCGAATCCAACGGTCCTTAAACGACGGCACCACCCAATCGGCGCGAATGATCTCTTCCTCGCGCTCGCGGGTATAGATGCCATGCTCGGTCAGCAGCACCGGCGCATGGGAAACGCTTGAGCCCAGGCAGGCGAGCAGGCCACCGTAGCCGGTCGAGATGGCATGGTACACATCGGCCACCGGCACCTCGCTGCCCAACAGGTAGAGCACGGGCAGCAACATGGAGCGCATGGTGTGGAATGCATCGGCAAAGGGCGTGTAGGGATACTCGGCCAGGCACACGTCGCGAAAGATATCCATAAACGTGCGGCTCTGCAAAAACGAGAGCGGATGCACGCGACGGCGCTGGAAAATGTCGAACAGCACGTCCCAATCCGGATTGGAGAGCGACACCAGGCGGCGTAGCGCCTCGCGCTCACGGTCGTTAAAACTGGCTTCGTGCCGCTCGCCCGAAAGCCGCAGGGCATCGTCCAGGAACACCTCGTGGACCTCGACCACGTTGCTGGGCAGCTCGTAGACAAATTTGCCGCGGTCGGCAGCATGCGCGCCAATCACCCACAGCACGAACTCGTGCTCGGGCATGGCCTGGATATAGCCATGCATCCAGGTAGATACGCCGCCGTGCACATAGGGGTAGCAACCCTCGAGTACCAAGCAGATTCTCATCTGTCGCCACCCTCCTTGCGCTCGATCGTCAGGGTCTTATCATTTGCCTTGAGCAGATACAGATTGCCCGTAAGGTGCGTCAGTTCGCCACCCGTCACCGCACCCGGCTCGCCATTATTGGCGCGGAACATGAGCCACGCCTCGTCGTGGAAATTGCCCAGGCTGAGCGTCCAGGCATCCGCGCTGGTATCCACGCTCACCGTCACCGAAGAAAAGCGCTGGATGGCGCCCGAGCATTCCGAGCCGGTCTGGCGACGCAGGTCGGGCGCGGATTTGGTAAGCCACTCAAGGTAGTCGACCAGGCCGCCCTTGTAGATCTCCCAGCCCTCCTTGGCTCCGCGATCGGGGTCCAAAAGGTCGTCCGGGTGCATAAAGTGCGTACTCACGTAGTGCATGTTGAGTTCGGACACGGCTGCCAGACGCATATAGGAATCGTTGACCATGCCGCCCGAAACAATACGTGGCTGCTCCACAATGCCATCGCTCGCCACGCCAAACTCCTGCACGTACGGCAGGTCGGTGCCATCCTCAAAATACGTACTGGCAATAGTCTTAATGCGCGGCACGTCGGTGCCGATAAGCTGACGCGCGCGGGCCGAAAGGATATTCGACGGTGGCACGTAGACCGAGCCATGAGCGTTGGGCAGGACCTCGTCTTGAAACGCGATAAGTTCGTTAAGCGAAGCGACGAGCGTCTCTTTGTTCTTCCAGGTCTTGTAGACGTACAACGTACCATAGTCGGTGTCCCAGAGCGCAAGCGGCTGATGGTTGTAGCCGTGAAAGCCCAGCTCTCCGCCCATCTGCAGCAGCATGCCGCCAAAGTAGCGGAACTGCGTGGTATCGGCCTGTCGCGCGGGCTCGGTCTGGTTGACCGCGTCCTCGTAGTTTTCGATCATCACGCCGGTATAGCGAATGCCGTATTTTTGCGCGAGCTTTTGCAGATCGGGCCACCAGACCTTGACATAAAAATCGGCGACGGAAAGCCCGTAGTCGCGCTTGATGTAGGTGCCGTCGCCCGAGGGCACAGGGCTGGGAAAGTCGTCAAAATAGAACACGGCGCTGTTGATGACCGGATAGGCCGTGGCTTCACCCAGCAAGCTTAAGGCCGAAGCATAGAACCCACGCATGACCTTGTCGTAGATGCCAATGTTGCACACCACGGTGTGACCACTTCCGCAATCGTTAGACCAAATGAGCGGCGTGCCCGCATCGCCGGTCTTTGCCCAGACGTGCGCCGTTTCGCGCAATGAAACCGAAAGTGAAGAATCGAAGGGATCCGGGAACTCGTAGCGCTCTCCCCCGCCCAGCATAAAGTCCTCACTCGGAACGATACTTTCGGCTTTCGCATAGTCATATCCGGCCGATTCGATCCCAAGCTTGGAAGCAATAGCCTGCAGGCAGTTCGAGTTATCTGGCGTCATGCCCAGCATGAGTGAGCCGCCCACACTCACCCAACTCATCAGATCGGTCAGATGCGTACCCAGTCCGTCAAGCGAGGGCATAAGCACAATCACGCGATCAAACGACGTGAGCGATGGGATCGCGTCCGCACCGTCGGTGGCAATATCAACATCGCGATGGGCGATCTTCATGTCGAGCAGGATCTGGTCGAACTGTTCCTTTACGTCCTCGACGCCAGCTTGATCGGAATCGGTAATGACCAGGCACGTGGGCTTTTGGCCAAAGATTGCCGAGGAGGCCGGCACCGCATCGTTGGCAGCCAGCATCCCCAGCTTATGCTGGCCCGCACTGTACTGCACGCCGGCACGCTCCACCAGCAGCACAGCGGCCATGACAATAAAGACCGCCCACACCACGAGGAGTCCCATCCAACGAAAGCGCCCTGCACGGTCGCGGATATGTTGCGCCACGCTCATCTGGCCTCCTCCCCGTCGCGCCAAAACGCCAACTTTTCGCGGTTGTCGGCGCTCAAATACACATGTTGCTTGTCAATCGCATCGATCACACGGTGGACCTCGTCACCGTCGCGGCGCATCACGGCCAGGCGCAGGCAAAGCATCCAAACCTCCTGCTCCTCGGGCACGTCGAGCACCAGCTGGTCGGTCACGGCCTGCGCCTCGTCGATCTGTCCGACATCGGCCAGCGCCGTCGCGTATCGAATGCGCAGCTCAAGGGTATCCTCGCGCTCGCAGCGACGCGCAAGCAGGCGCGCGTACTGTTGGCGCTGAATCTGAGCCACGCGCCCCTCGGCCAAGCCCGAGCCCAAGTATTCACCAAGAAAATCACAGTATTCGTTGAGGTTTTGCGCGCGCGGGTCCGTCTTAAAGGCACGCTCCAGCTGCTGCAGTTTAAGGTCGGACTCCTTGGAGATCTGCGCCACCGCCGTCGCGGCATAGTGCGCCACCTCAACGTCGTCGTTAAGCTTAGCCGCCTGTAGCTGCGCCAGGTACGCGTCGGGCTCCTCGGTGAGCATGGAAAGCATTAGACGGCGCCGGTATGCCGGGTCGTTGACGATGAGCGCCTCCTCGAGCGGCACTACGCCTGCATCGTCCTCACCACTCGGTACCGACATACTGCGATGGAGCTCGTCGTTGAAGCGCAGCGACTCCAGCGCAGACTCTTTCAGTCCCTCGCCAAACATCGCGCTGCGGATCGATAACAGAACCACCAGCAACGGGCCCCACAGCGGCACCAGCACTATCACAGCCAGCATGTGCCCGCGCACCGGCAGCAGGCCCAGCTTCATGAGCGTCCACAGCATCAGGCAAACCAGCGCATGAATCAGCAGCAAGACAGCAGCAACGACAAGCGAGATCAAGCGGCACCCCCCTCACCGTCACCGGTGTAAGAAATGTGCTGCAACAGCTCCACAATGTCCTCGCCGTCGACGGGCTCCACCACAATATGCTTTGCGCTCAGGCGCTCGCGGATAATGGGCAGATCGCACGCCTTTGCCTGGCGCATAAACAGATAGAGCACGTCGCCGTCGACCAAGCCCGCCGCGTCGCTCTCGCGGATTGCCGACCCGATTGCGCCCACCAGCTCGCCGACAGGCTCCATGCCCGGTACCACGCGCAGGAGCAAAAAACTCCCCATCTTGCTATCTGCGAGCGCCTGCTCCGCCGCGAGCTCTTGGCCAAAGGCAGCCTGCTTGAGCACGCAAGTGCCGTCAACGCAGCGTTTATCCTGCGCCACCGCCTCATAGTCAAAGGCACGGCCCAGCGCGCTTTCGACCAGCCCGCACAAGATGCGGAACAGGTTTTGATAATAGAGAGTCATTTGGTTTTCGGCCGCACGACGCACAAAGATCAACACGGCGGGTGCCCCGTCGCGCTCGATCGTGTATCCAAACATGGGAAGCCCCGGCGTCAGCTCGCGGTTCACCCACAGGTTCGAACGGCCCCCGTCGCCCAAAAGAGGTGCAAGCTGCTCAAGCGTGAGCGAGCGTACGGCATCTTCGGCAATCGCGGGACTTGCTGCCACCAGGCGTGCAAATGCCCCGCCCGAAACATGGTAGATCGCCACCGAATCGTACTCGAGGATCTCGCCCAGAAGCTCGCAGCACTTGCGATAGATGTCGCGTGGGTTGAGTACGTCGAGCTCCTGCGTCACGGCAAAGATCTTGCCAAAGCTGTCGTGGCGACCCACGATCTGGCGCCTGTACGCGCGCTTGTCCTCGATCGCGTCGTGGTAGAGCTGCGTAAGGAACGTATTGCGGTTGCGCACGAGCTCGTTTTGATCGCGCTCCGCCCTAATGGCTTCGCTGTTGCGCAGCTGCACATAGCCGCACACGGCACCCACCACAAAGTACGCAATAAACGGCAGCCAGTTGGACGGCTCGTAGAACAGGCCCTGGAAGGTATAGCCGTACTGAGTAAAGTAGCTCGCGGCCAAACCCACCGACGCCAGCAGCGCCGCAACCAGGCCAAAGTCCAAGCCATACAGCGTGCCGATCAACACCACGTAGAGCAGGCGATAATCGAGCACGTTGAGCTGGGCCGATTGTGAGAACAGATGCTCCAGCACCTCGAACAGAACCCAGGCAACGCCCGTCTCCAGGCATTTGATGGGCAGCGAGCGCATCTGGATGCGGTCGATGGCGGCACGCAGCGGGTTGATCTTTTTGATGCGTCCAGCGCCCCAGCGAGCTTGAATGGTCGAGAGATCGCGCAGCAAGTCATAGCGCTGAAACCAGCCATAGCGCACGCGAGCGACGTCGCTGGCGGGCAGGGCGTAGCCGGCAGAATCGCCATAGGCAACGGCAAGGCCGGGGAACAGCGCCTTGAGGGCGTCGCCCACCTCACCCGCCGTGTGATAGAAGGTATCGGCGACGTCGAGCGTCTCAAAGTTACCATCCCAGCTATCGAAGATACGGCGTACCAGCACCGCAAGCTCCTCGGCACACAGCAGGGGAAACGCCGCATCCTGCGCGCCCTGCAGAGCGACCGATCCGGTTGAGCACGCGTCGAACAGCGGCACCAAAAACGGGTCCTCCAGCGCGGCAGACGCGGTATACAGGAACGGCACGCGCAGAATCTTGGCCTGAACGCCCTCGCGAGCAGCGTAGTAGCGGCACAGGTCGTTGGCTGCGTGCGCGATAATGCCCTTGCCCGTTCGCCCCGCGGCATCGGCGGCGCCCTCGGCACCCGCGGGCCCCGCTACATCTGTCTCTTATACACATCTGACGCTGCCGACGAAGCTAGAAGTGTA
>CABSNL010000036.1 GCA_902479095.1 uncultured Collinsella sp.
AGATGTGTATAAGAGACAGGTTCTAACGGCCCTAAATTACGGGATGGGCTTTTCTCGACAGCCGTCGGGGAAAGCCCATCCCATTTTTATGCGTTACCTACGAGGACTGTCCCCAACGACTAGTCACTGGGGACAGTCCTAAATGACTAGGTATGGCTGCTGGGCCTAGGCTGTTAGGTCGAGTTCGTAGAGGAAGCTTTCGCGCGGCATGTCGTGACGGCGCTCTTCGCGGTTGGCGCGGTGCGTGGCCGTGCGCTTAAAGCCGTGCAGCTCGTAGAACTTCCACGAGCAGTTGGAGTCGGTGTACAGGTGTGCCCTCGTCGCTCCAAGCGAGGACAGGTGCGAGATCGCGGCATCGAGCAAAACCGAGCCAACGCCCAGTCCGTGGACATCGCGATCAACGGCAAGCAGCGTGACCTCATTGTCGTGTGGCAATGGGCTGCTCTCGAGCAGGCGGTTGTTGGTTCGGATGGTTGCGCGCACAAACGAGAGATACTCGGCGCAGGCATCGGACTCCAACTCACGCATCTGCGATAGCAGCGCACGTTCGGTATCCATCCAATGTTCCTTAACGGTGGCGCCGGAGCTCTGTCCCGCACGCGCGAGCGCAATGCCACGTGCCTGACCGTCGATTACGGCAACCTGCGAAAACGTCGACGACGAAAGGCAATAGGCGAGGTCGCACGCGGCCTCAAGGCGGTTGTACTCATCGTTATCCGAATTGTTATGCCAAAGCTGCTGCAGAATCAGCGCGATGGCGTCGAAGTCTTCGGTATCAAACGGTCGGTAGAGAACCCGCGAGACCATGGTGCCTCTTTCTTTTGCGGATGCATATCGAGCACAGTTCTACCACGCCATTGGCATCTAATTATGGTGCCCCTGTGTTCCATGAACTTACCGTGCCCGGTGCCGCGCCCATTCCCTCCGCTCGCAAGCTTTTTCTGCATATGCGCCCGTTGCGGGGTGCATCGATGCGCTCGATGCGCTACATTGAATCAGTATTTTCAATGCCGCTGCGCGAGCGCTGCAGATCGACGTATCACCGACTCACAGAGCACGGCGGCGTACCAGACAGGAGGACTGCATGGGATCTGATGTGAAGATCGCACGCGCGTTGATCTCGGTTACCGATAAGACGGGCGTCGTCGATTTCGCACGGACGCTGGTTGACGACTTTGGCGTCGAGATCATCTCTACGGGCGGCACGGCTCGTGCCATCGAGGACGCGGGCGTTCCCGTAACCCCCATCGAGGAGTTCACGGGCTATCCCGAGATGATGGACGGCCGCGTCAAGACGCTGCACCCCAAGGTTCACGGCGCGCTGCTGGCCCGCCGAGATTCCGAGCAGCACATGCAGGAGGCCGCTGAGCACGGCATCAAGCTGATCGATCTGGTCGTCGTCAACCTGTACGAGTTCGAGAAGACCGTCGCTAACCCCGAGGTCACCTTTGCGGATGCCATCGAGCACATCGACATCGGCGGTCCCTCCATGCTGCGCTCTGCTGCCAAGAACGCCGCGAGCGTTACCGTCATTTCCGACCCGGCTGACTACGACGCCGTCCTGGCCGAGATGCACGAGACCGGCGGTTGCACCACGCTTTCCACCCGTCGTCGCCTGCAGGTGAAGGTCTACCAGACCACCGCCGCCTACGACACGGCTATCTCCCGTTGGCTTGCCGCCCAGGCAAGCGACGTGGCGGACACCTCTGCCAAGCTCGAGATCTCGCTGGAGAAGGTCGATGACCTGCGCTATGGCGAGAACCCGCAGCAGAAGGCCACGGTCTATCGCTTTGCCGAGGGCTGCGAGAATACCGCGAGCTCGCAGTTCCCGCTCGTGGGCTCCGAGCAGATCCAGGGCAAGCCGCTCAGCTACAACAACTATCTGGATGCCGACGCCGCTTGGAACCTGGTCCGCGAGTTCGACGAGCCTGCCTGCGTGATCCTCAAGCATCAGAACCCCTGCGGCTCCGCCGTGGCCGAGGACATCACGGCCGCCTACGACCGCGCCTTCGCCTGCGATCCCAAGAGCGCCTTCGGCGGCATCATCGCCTGCAACCGCGAGGTTCCCTATGAGCTGGTCGAGCACTTTGCCGATCAGAACAAGCAGTTCGTCGAGGTTATCATCGCCCCGAGCTACACCGCCGAGGCGCTCGAGCGCATGGCCAAGCGCCCCAACCTGCGCGTGCTGGCTACCGGCGGCGTGGACCACGGCGCCCAGGTGGAGCTGCGCTCCGTCGACGGCGGCATGCTGGTGCAGGAAGTCGACCATGTGACCGAGGACCCCGCGACCTTTACGTTCCCCACCGACCGCAAGCCCACCGACGCCGAGATGGCCGAGCTCGAGTTTGCCTGGAAGGTCTGCAAGGGCGTCAAGTCCAACGCCATCCTGGTCTCCAAGGGCAAGGCCGGCATTGGCATGGGCCCCGGTCAGCCCAACCGCGTTGACTCTGCGCTGCTTGCCTGCGAGCGCGCCGAGGACTTCTGCGAGCGCGAGGGCGTGGAGAAGGGCGGCTTTGCCTGCGCAAGCGACGCGTTCTTCCCGTTCCGCGACAACGTCGACGTGCTTGCCGCGCACGGCGTGACCTGCATCATCCAGCCCGGCGGCTCCAAGCGCGACGACGAGAGCGTCCAGGCCTGCAACGAACACAATATTGCTATGGTCTTCACGGGCGCTCGCCACTTCCGCCACTAAGTAGGGAAGCGGCGCTGCGGCTTGCCCAGCCACCGCACCTTGTCGTTCATTCGTCGCTCGCGTACCCAAGTACGCGTCGCTCCTCTTTCACGGCAATCTGCGGCACCTGGGCAACCCTCGCCGACCTGTTAGGTTGACTGGGGAGGACGGGATGTTATCTCGTCCCTTGGACTGGCCTCGCTTCTAAAATAATCTCCGCAAAAGACGGTCGCTCCGTTTGGAGGGCCGTCTTTTTGGTATAAGAGGACGGAATGACTAACACGAAAGGTACAACCATGCCCCAGATTGATGATGCCGAGCTGTTTGGCAATGCCGAGGATCAGCGTGCGTACGAGGACTTTTGCGCCAATCAGGAGGCGGTCGAGAAGTTTACGCTCGACAAGCCCGCGCTTATCTGCCGCTGGCGCATGTCCAACAAAAAGGTGCCCATGCTCAACCGCCACATCCGTGCGCTGTCCGAGCGCCTGGTGCAGGGCGAGCCGCTTACCAACAACATGCTCAGCTGGGCCAAACAGCACGTTGAGTGGTCGCTTGCCGAGGGCGATTACACCGCGCACGACGGCGTGCTCATGCTGGTGATCGACGTCAACGGCAATGCCGCCATGACGGTGGGGGAGTACGAGCCGCTGGCCGACACGTCGGCCAAGGCGCTGCGTGCCCGTTCTGCCGAGGCCCGCTCCGAAGCCGACGAGACCGGCGTGGCGCCCGAGCTGCTCGCCGCCGTCAACAACGGCGAGCTTGCCTTTGTGGCGCCGGCGGACGAGTGCCTGTGCGGCACGGCGACGCTCATCGAACAGCTGGCCCAGACCAAGGGCATCCCGGTCACGCGCGTAGACATTCCCGCGCAGCTCAAGGGCGCGCTGTTCCTGGTGAGCGACGAACACGGCGTGGTTCCCGCAACCGAGACGGACGCCGCGGAGGCCGACGCCGCCACGGTCGCCTTCTTCGCCGACGGCTACGAAAAGCTTCGCGCCCGCCGCTAAATGATTTTTCTGGGACGGGGATTAAAAACTCATTTAATACCCGTGCCCGTTGCGACCGAGGGACAAGCCCCTGCCGCTCGCGAACAGTTCTGTCACCTTGGTGACGCGCAAGGCGCGCACCTGCGGCTCCGCAGCCATAATGGTGGCAAGACAACCAAGGGGGGAGCGGAATCCATGGCGCTGATCTATATCGTTGAGGACGACGAGCCCATTCGTCGCGAGCTTGCCGATATCCTTGCCCGTGCGGGTTTTGAGGTCGAGGCATGCGAATCATTCGAGCATGTCTCGCGCGATATTCTCGCCGCCGCGCCCGACCTAGTGCTGCTCGACCTCACACTTCCCGTCAAGGACGGCCAGCATATCTGCCACGAGGTTCGCCGCGAATCCGAGGTTCCCATCATCGTCCTCACGTCGCGCACGACCGAGATCGACGAAGTCATGGCCATGACGCTCGGCGCGGACGACTTTGTTCCCAAGCCCTACAGCGCCCGTGTGCTCGTGGCGCGCATCAATGCCTTGCTGCGTCGCACCGCGGCGGCAGGCGAGCGCAGCACGCTCGTCCACAAGGGGCTGGAGCTCGACCTCGCCCGCTCCATGGTCACCAATACGGCAACCGGCGACAGTACCGAGCTCACCAAAAACGAGCTGCGTATCCTCTCGCTGCTCTTGGGTCGCGCGGGCAAGATTGTCTCGCGTCCGGCCATCATGCAGGACCTGTGGGACTCCGACGCCTTCGTGGACGACAACACGCTTACCGTTAACATCAACCGCCTGCGCACCACGCTCGAAAAAATCGGCATCAAGGGGTATTTGACGACGCATCGCGGCCAGGGCTATTCGGTCTAGGGGCCGGCTATGTCGTTTGCCAAGTTCTTTAAAGACGCGCTGCTTCCCGTCGCCGTGTGGACCTGCGGCGTGCTGCTGAGCTGCTTTGTGCTGACGGTCGCCGGCGCACCCGTTTCTATCGTGGTCGTGGCGGTTGGCGTGTCCTTTATCTTCGGTATGCTCGGCATCGTGATCGAGTACGCTCGCCGTCGCCGTTTTCTGCATCAGCTGGAGCGCGCGGCCGAGGAGCTGGAAAGCCCCGCATGGGTGCAGGAGATGGTCCAGTGCCCGACGTATGCCGAGGGCGAGCTCGAGTACGAGGTCTTGCGTCGCGTGGGCAAGGCCGCCTGCGACGAGGTTGCCGAAGGCCGGCGTCAGACCGATGACTATCGCGACTATATCGAGAGCTGGGTCCACGAGGCCAAGCTGCCCTTGGCGGCGGCCCATCTAATTTTGGAAAATCTGGATGGCAGCGAAGACGACCTGTCACGTGTGGATGACCTGGGCCGTGAGCTGGCTCGCGTGGAACGCTATATCGACCAGGCGCTGTACTACGCGCGCTCGGAAGTCGTGGAGCGCGACTACCTGATTCGCCGCTGGGATCTTAAGACCTTGGTGACGGGCGCGATTAAGGCCAACGCGCGCGAACTCATCGCGGCGCACGTGGCCCCGGTGTGCGAGAACCTCGACTTTGAGGTGTTTACCGACGAGAAGTGGCTCGAGTTTATCTTGGGCCAGCTCATCCAGAACAGCATTAAATATGCGCGTGAGGATGGTGTGAAGATCACGTTTTCGGGTGCGTTGCTGGACGAGGGCCTGGCAAGCGAGCGCATCGAGCTTACCGTCGCGGACAACGGCTGCGGCGTGTGTGCGGCAGACCTGCCGCGCGTGTTCGAGAAGGGCTTTACCGGCGACAACGGCCGCACCACCAAGCGCGCAACGGGCATCGGCCTCTATCTGGTGGCGCGCCTGTGCTCCAAGATGGGCATCGACGTCACCGCGGCATCGGAGCCGGGCGAAGGCTTCGTCGTAACATTCGCCTTCTCAACCAACAAGTTCCAATATTTCGAGTAGTCGGGCCGTCTTGCGGTGCGGACGGCAATGTTCCCGAACGTGAACACAACTATGGGGGCTCAAATGAATCCCCCATAACAAAAACGTGTCGCCCCAAACAAAACGTGCCGCCCCAAACGGGGCGGCACGCCATTTTTCCATCAGACAACTCGTTGAAGCAAGGCTGCGAAGGCCGCGGGGCCGGGAGGGGTTTCCTAAGGGCACATCCCGCAGCCGCAACGCGGCGAGGACGTGCCCGTGGAAACCCCGCAGGCCCCGCGGCCGGTGGGAGCAACGCTACTTCACGACCAAGATGTCGCAGTCCGTATTGCGCAGCAGGAACGTCGAAATCGAACCCAGCAGCGCATACTTGATCGAGGACAGGCCGCGGGCGCCGCAGAGCACCAGGTCGGGCTTAACCACGTCGAGCATCTCGTCCTTAAGCGTCTCGCGAATGCGGCCGGCGCGAATCATGACCTCGACCTCGGGGATGTCGGGATTGGCCTTAGCCTCTTCGAGCTGCTTGGCGATGGAGTTCTTAAATGCCTCCTCTAGGCCGTTGACCAGATCGACCGTATAGGAACCGGCGCTCTCGAGCGCCGTGGAATCGATAACGTGGCCGATTATCAGCTTGGCGCCGTTGTTCGCGGCGACCTTGATGGCGCGTGCGAGCACAAAATCCTGCTGCTCAGTACCGTCGAGTGAAACAAATACCTTGGTGTAGCCCTCGTTCATGGTTTCCTCCTTGGTCTATCGCACGGGCGTGGGGCTCGTGCATCGGGCGGGCGCGGGCGCGTTGGCCGCCGGACACTTTATCTTGTTGCAGTTATACCCAAGGATTTCGGTTTGACTGCTCGCAATTCTGTGAACGGGCGAGTTTTTTGGTAAGGGTAGGCGCGGTCGCACCGCCAACGGTTGATAATGGGACATCGCCCGCATCGTCCTCAGAACATCTACCGGCGGGTGTCTAACGAGGGGGTCCCTTTGGATATTATCGAGCTTCTAAAATCTGCCTTCATGGGCCTGGTCGAGGGCATCACCGAATGGCTGCCCGTCTCGTCGACCGGTCACATGATCTTGGTGGACGAGTTCGTCAAGATGAACGTGAGCGAGACGTTCTGGAATATGTTCCTGGTCGTGATTCAGCTTGGCGCCATTTTGGCCGTCTGCGTCCTGTTCTTCCATGAGCTCAATCCGTTCTCGCCCAGCAAGGGCAAGGAGGGCCGTCGCGACACCTGGGTACTGTGGGGCAAGATTGTGCTCGGCTGCATTCCCGCTGCGGCGATCGGTCTGCCGCTTAACGACTGGATGGAGGAGCATTTCTACAATGCTCCCGTCGTGGCGCTGGCGCTCATTGTGTACGGCGTGCTGTTTATCGTGATCGAGAACTGGCGCGCGAGCAAGCGCGAGGAAATGGCCGTTGCCGGTTCGTTTGGTTCGCGTGCTGTGGTGTCGGGTGGACGTCCCGCCGGTGCACACTTTGCGGCGCCCGCCGCGGCTACCGCTGAGGATGAGGACGATGACGAGAATCTGGACTTTGGCTCCATCGCCACGCTCGAGGACCTGAGCTGGAAGACTGCGCTGGGTATCGGCTGCTTCCAGGTGCTTTCGCTGGTGCCTGGTACGTCTCGCTCCGGTTCTACCATCATCGGCGGCCTGCTTTTGGGCTGTACGCGTTCGGTGGCGTCCAAGTTTACGTTCTTTCTGGCCATCCCTGTCATGTTTGGCGCGAGTGCACTCAAGCTGGTCAAATACTTCATCAAGGGCGGCACGTTCGGCGCCAACGAGGTCGCTATCTTGGGCGTGGGCTGCGTTGTGGCCTTTGTGGTTTCGCTCATCGCCATCAAGTGGCTCATGGGCTTCGTCCGCCGTCACGACTTTAAGTGCTTCGGTGTTTACCGCATCATCCTGGGCATCGTAGTGCTCGCGTACTTCTTCGTTCTGGAGCCTATGCTCGGCCTGTAACTTGGTTGACGCTGCGCGGCGGCCAGAACGACAACTTGTCATTCAAAGGGGGCGGCATGACCAAAAGGTCTATGCCGCCCCCTTTTCATGCCAATTTGTTCGCCCCGGCCGCCGCTCGCTGCTGCTGCCATGACATCGGCGGTTTCGTGATTGCCAATAGATTGGTGCAAAGTAACCTGACCCCATTGCGCCAAATCCGCTGGGCGGGCCTGACGGTGGCGGACGGAGTCGTGGTGTGATTTGCGTCGGTGTCCGCGCGGCTCGGTATACTGGTACGGCTCAAACTATGGCGCTGCCCGCAGGCGCGCCGTCCGTCAGATGAGGAGTCGCCCATGACCCAGCCCCTGCCCTGGGAAAAGAACACTGCCGCGCCCGTGCCGCCCGCGCCGGAACCCGTGCCGCTCGATGCGTACACCGCCCCCGCCGCGCCGGAACCCGAGCTCGTTCCGCTCGACATCTACGACGCCCCGGCTCCGGCGCCCAAACCCGCCAAGCCGCTCGTCGATATCGATAGCCTGAACCCCGCCCAGCGCGAGGCGGTCCTGACCACCGAGGGCCCGCTGCTGGTCCTTGCCGGCGCCGGCTCGGGCAAGACCCGCGTCCTGACCTTCCGCATCGCGCATATGCTTGGCGACCTGGGCGTTAAGCCCTGGCAGGTTCTTGCCATCACGTTTACCAACAAGGCCGCGGCCGAGATGCGCGAGCGTCTGGCAGCGCTCATCCCCAGCGGCACCCGCGGCATGTGGGTGTGCACCTTCCACGCTATGTGCGTGCGCATGCTGCGCGAGGACGCCGACCTGCTGGGCTACACCGGGCAGTTCACCATCTACGACGATGACGACTCAAAGCGCATGGTGCGCGACATTATGCAGGCGCTCGGCATTGAACAAAAGCAGTTCCCCATCAACATGATCCGCAGCAAGATCAGCTCGGCTAAAAACGCCATGATCGGGCCCGAGGACATGCTCAAATCCGCCGACAGCCCCAACGACAAAAAGGCCGCGCAGGTCTACCTGGAGCTGGAACGCCGCCTGCGCGCCGCCAACGCGATGGACTTCGACGACCTGCTCGTGCGCACGCTCGAGCTGCTGCGCACCCGCCCCGAGGTGCTCGACAAGTACCAAGAGCGCTTCCGCTACATTAGCGTCGACGAGTATCAGGACACCAACCACGTCCAGTACGAGATCGCCAACCTGCTGGCCGCCAAGTACCAAAACCTCATGGTCGTGGGCGACGACGACCAGTCCATTTATAGCTGGCGTGGCGCCGACATCACCAATATCCTGGACTTTGAGAAGGATTTTAAAGACTGCAAGACTGTCAAGCTGGAGCAGAACTATCGCTCTACGGGCCATATCCTGAGCGCCGCCAACGCCGTGGTGCGTCACAACTCGCAGCGCAAGGACAAGCGCCTGTTTACGGCCGAGGGCGACGGCGAGAAGATCCAGGCCTTCCAGGCAAGCGATGAGCGCGACGAGGGTCGCTGGATTGCCGGCGAGATCGAAAAGCTGCACTCCAAGGGCACGAGTTACGACGACATCGCCGTGTTCTACCGCACCAACGCCCAGTCGCGTATCCTCGAAGATATGTTTCTGCGCGCGGGCGTGCCCTACAAGATCGTGGGCGGCACGCGATTCTTCGACCGTGCCGAGATCCGCGACGTCATGGCTTATCTCAAGATGATCGTGAACCCGGCAGACGAGATGAGCGTCAAGCGCGTCATCAACACGCCGCGCCGCGGCATCGGCTCCACCTCGATCCAAAAGATTGAGCAGCTGGCGCGCGACAACCGTTGTTCGTTCTTCCAGGCTTGTGAGATCGCGTGCGCCGAAACCGGCATGTTTAGCGCTAAGGTGCGCAACGGCCTGTCGAGTTTTGTGGCGCTGGTGCGCGAGGGTCGTCGCATGGACGGCGAGCTCAAGGACGTTGTCGAGATGATTGTCGATAAGACGGGCCTGCTACAGGCCTTCCGCGCCGAGGGCACCATGGAGTCCGAGAGCCGTGCTGAGAACATCCAGGAATTCCTGGGCGTCACTGCCGAATTTGAAGAGACGCACGAGGATATCGAGGGCACGCTCGAGAGTCTAGAAGAGCTGCGCGCGGCCGGTGTTGCCGACGTGCCTGCCGGTGCCGAGCCCGTCGTGGTGAGTGCGCCTGCGCCTGAGCCGGGACCGTCCGCCCCGGCATCCTCGTTTGAGGCGCTGGTCGGCGCTCGCGACGCCGCTGGTTCCAACCCGCTCGATAGCCTGGCCGCCCCGGCGCTCTCGCCGCAGGATGCCCTGGCCGCCGCCATCGCGGGCAACGCGTATGCCGCGCCGACGGAGATGCCGGCGGGCGCCGTGCATGCCGACGAGATCGAGCGCACCTACGGTCCGCTCACCTGCAAGGCGCTGCCCGCTCTCATGGAGTGGCTTGCCCTGCGCTCCGACTTGGATTCTTTGGCAGGCGAGACGCATGCCATCACCATGATGACCATCCACTCCGCCAAGGGCCTGGAGTTCCCGGCGGTGTTCGTGGCCGGCATGGAGGAGGGCATCTTCCCGCACGTGCACGATTTTGCCGGCAGCGATGATCCAGGTAAGCTCGAGGAGGAGCGTCGCCTGGCCTATGTCGCTATCACGCGTGCCCGCAAGCGCCTGTTCCTGACCTATGCTGCGACGCGTCGCACCTACGGTTCGACCTCTGCCAACCCGCGCTCGCGCTTCCTCAACGAGATTCCGTTTGAGGATATCGAGTTTAGCGGTATCGGCTCTGCCGGTTTTGAGGGCACGGGCTGGGAGAAGCGCGGCGACCGTCACGGCACCTTTGGCTCGGGCATGGGCTCGGACATGTACGGCGGCAAGGTGTTTGGCTCGCGTACGCGCTCGACGGGCGGCTCCGGCTCGCGCGGCGGGTCGAGCTTCGACGATTTCTTTGGTGGCAGCACCTATGGTACCGAGCGCCATCGCGGGGTCTCGCCCGATGCCGGCCGCGTTGCCTCGACCTTTGGTTCGGGCGCGCCGCGAGCCAAAAAGCCGTCGTCCAAGGTGTCCCCGACGGTGGAGCGCAAGGTCGATCGCGCTAGCGCGTCGCAGGACTTTGCCGCAGGCGATACCGTGAGCCACAAGACCTTTGGCACGGGTACCGTGATCTCGGTTGTCGGAGACATGATCGAGGTTCAATTCGAAAAGACCGGCCAGACCAAAAAGCTAATGAAAGGTTTTGCACCGATCGTTAAGCTGAATGCCTAACTGCGAGGTTGACCGGGCGCGCCGGGGGCTTTGGTCGCCTGCTCGGACAGTCCTGCTCGCACGGAGAGCACATTAAGTGCTCTCCGGCTCGTGCGGAACTCGCGATCGACCAAAGCCCCCGGCGCGCCCTCTTCCTTGTGGCGTTTTGGCCTGCAGCTTGCGAACGTTGCTTTGCCCGTTCGCTTTTTGATCTGGAGAGCCGGGTGGGCTGATAGATAGATACGAGTAGGGGCTCTCCCGTTGGTGAACGGGGGAGCCCCTTGTTGCGTTTGGGTTGTTGGTGCGACCTAGAGGTGGCTGATGATCAGTTCCATCTTGCCTTTGAGGTCAATGGTGCTGACGGTGCTGGGGGCCAGCAGGTGGCTTCCCTTGTGGACGGGGTCGCCGCAGATGGTGCCTTCGCCGTCGATGACCGACAGACACATGAAGGGCCAGCGCTGCTCCAAGGTCTTGCTGCCGTTAACGCGCACACGGTCAACGGTGTAGCAGGGGTTGGACTCGAGCTCGGTCACGCCGTCGACCTCGGGCGCGGTCACCGTGCCGTCGGTCGGAGCCTGAGCATCAAAGTCGATGCAGTCGAGGCTCTGCTCAATGTGCAGCGGGCGCAGCTTGCCATCGGTGCCGGGACGGTCGTAGTCGTACAAGCGATATGTCACGTCGCTCGACTGTTGCGTCTCCAAAATGAGTGTGCCGGTCTTGATGGCGTGCACGGTACCGGAATCAATCTGGAAAAAGTCGCCCTTGTGGATCGGCAACACGTTGAGCATGTCGTCCCAACGGCCTTCCTCGATCATCTGTGCGGCCTCGGCGCGGTCATGCGCGCGCTGGCCGACGATGATCGTGGCACCGGGTTCGCAATCCAGCACGTACCAGCACTCGGTTTTACCCAGGCTGCCGTTCTCGTGCTTGGCGGCGTACTCGTCGTTGGGATGAATCTGGATCGAAAGGTCGTCCTTGGCGTCCAGAATCTTAATGAGCAGCGGGAACTCCTTACCCTCGCAGTTGCCAAAGAGCTCGCGGTGCTCGGCCCACAGCCACGACAGCGTGTGGCCTGCATACGGGCCCTCCGCAATCTGGCAGTCACCGTTGGGGTGGGCCGAGATGGCCCAACACTCACCGATGGGACCCTCGGGAATGTCGTAACCAAATACGGTTTCGAGTTGACGGCCGCCCCAGATCTTCTCGTGGAAGATCGGCGTCAGTTTAATCAAATCGGACATGTTCATACTCCCATTGTGCTGCGTGGGCGCCGCGTAAAACTGCTCAAAACGAGCGCCCGCATGACTACAAAAACCTATGCCAACGTTACGTTGTGCAACTCAAAGCGGTCGCCAACGTTGCGCGAGACCGAATACTCAAAGGCGGCGCCGCTATCCAAGAAGCCAATCTGGGTGAGCTCGAGCAAGGGAGAGCCGGGTTTGGTATCCAGGCGCTCAGCTTCTTCCTCGGTTGCTGCCACGGCGCGAATGGTACGGTGAAAGCTCGAAATCTTCAGCCCACATTGCTCGCGGATGAAGCGGTAGAGCGATCCGTACAGGTCCTTCTTTTTAAGGCCTGGAATCAGCTCGAGGGGCATGTAGGTGTACTCGATAACGATGGGCTTCTCATCGGCCTGACGCACGCGCACGACGTGATAGGCAAAGTCATCCTCGGCAATTCCCAGCTGGGCTGCGATGTCCGCTGGTGGATTAACGATCGAGAAATCGTAGACCACCGAGGTCACCTTCTCCCCGCGGTGCTCATATGAAAAGCCCTGGGCACGGTCGTTTTTGCCCTGAAAAAACGCCTGGCCGGGAAGCCCCGCCGTGTCCTTAACGTAGGTACCCGATCCACGACGGCTGGTAATAAGACCTTCCTCGGTGATTCGCTCGATAGCTCGTTTGACGGTGATTTTGGAAACGCTATAGAGCTCGCAGAACTCAACGACGGTGGGAAGCTTATCGCCCGGTTTAAGAGCGCCATCCTCGATACTTCGACGAATATCTGCAGCTATCGCCTCGTATTTGGGAATCAAGGAACCTCCTTTCCAACTTGATTGAGAATAAAAGAAAGTATAGTCAACGCCTAAGTATCTCTATTGAGTTATTGAAAAGTTCGAGAAAGATAAAATCAAAAGACGCCCCGCTTGTAAAATCAGAGCGTTTTAAATGATAAACATCTGAGTAGTGTCGTGTTGAGGAATGATCGGTCCGAGGACGGGACCGAACCGATATAGCGGCCAGCGAACCGAATCTCGTACTCTGCGTTTCCCCAGATATAACCTGCCAAAACAAACCTGTCCCTTTTTGGTAGGTTTTTGCCTTGGGAGCGGTACCATACAGGCAATGTTTAAACGAGAAAGGTGGGCTCCCATGGAACCTAAGCAGTACTACATCGGCATTGACGTCGGCGGCACTTCGGTTAAGGAGGGCCTGTTCGACGAGGACGGCAACCTGCTAGCCAAGGCCAGCGTGCCTACGCCTCCCATCGTTGACGCCGCGGGCTTTGCCGCGGTGACCGAGGCTATCGACCAGGTGGTCGCCAAGGCTCAGATTCCGCGTGCCTTTGTGGCGGGCATTGGCCTGGCCGTTCCGTGCCCCATCCCGGCATCGGGCGATGCCAAGGTCAAGGCCAACATTGCCATTAACCTGCCCGAGCTGAGGATCGCCATTCAAAAGCACTGCCCTGACGCGGTCGTTAAGTACGAGAACGATGCCAACGCCGCTGCCATGGGCGAGGCCTGGCTCGGTTCTGCCAAGGGCGTGCAGAACGTGGTGATGGTCACCATCGGTACCGGCGTGGGTGGCGGCGTTATCGTTAACGGCGACGTGGTATCGGGCGTTGTGGGCGCCGGCGGCGAGATTGGCCACATGTGCCTGAACCCGGCCGAGGAGCGCACCTGCGGCTGCGGCGGCCATGGCCACCTGGAGCAGTATTCCAGCGCCACCGGCGTGGTGAGCAACTACCTTGCCGAGTGCAAGAAGGCGGGCGTCGACCCCATCGAGCTCACCGGCCCCTCCGATTCCAAGGACGTATTCCAGGCCTGCCGCGAGGGCGACAAGCTCGCGCTTGCCGCGGCCGATACCATGGCCGACTATCTCGGCCGTGCCCTGGCGCTCATTGCCAACGTGGTCGACCCCGAGATGTTCCTGATCGGTGGCGGCGCGTCCGCTTCGGCCGATGTCTACCTCGACAAGGTTCGCGAGCACTTTAAGCAATACGCGCTTTCCGCCTCGCGCGAGACGCCCATTAAGGTCGCTTCGCTCGGAAACGACGCCGGCATCATCGGCGCCGCCTACGTAGCCCTGCGCGCCGCCGGTAAATAGCTGGTGCAAGGGGGTCAGGTTACTTTGCACCAACATGGTGTAAAAGGGACAGCCTTGGCCCCCGTGCCTGCCCCAAAATATGCCGTGGCCCTTCCGTCTGCGAAGGCTCGGCATCGGCGTGCTACCATAGCTACGTCCAAGTACACATATCAAGTGGAGGATATCCATGGCAAACGTTCTTGTCTTTGGTCACCAGAACCCCGATAACGACGCCATCATGAGCGCCGTCGTCCTGTCCCAGCTGCTCAACCAGGTTGAGTATGCCGGCAACACCTACGAGGCCTGCGCCCTTGGTCAGCTTCCGGCCGAGTCCGCCAAGCTGCTCGCCGACGCCGGCATCGCCGAGCCTCGCGTGATCGAGTCCGTCGAGGCCGGTCAGCTCGTCGTCCTCACCGACCACAACGAGTCCGCCCAGTCCGTCGCCGGCCTTAAGGATGCCACGGTCTTTGGTGTTGTCGACCATCATCGCATCGGCGACTTCGAGACCGCCGGCCCGCTGCACTACATCTGCCTGCCCTGGGGCTCCAGCTGCACCATCGTCACCAAGCTCGCCGGCGTGCTCGGCGTTGAGCTTTCCGACGTCCAGGCCAAGCTGCTGCTCTCGGCTATGATGACCGATACGCTCATGCTCAAGAGCCCCACCACCACCGATGTCGACCGCGCCGTTGCCGCCAAGCTCGGCGAGCAAGTGGGCGTCGACCCGGTCAAGTTTGGCATGGAGGTCTTCCTTACCCGTCCGTCCGGCTCCTTCACCGCTGCCGAGATGGTCGGCAACGACATCAAGATGTTCGAGCCCGCCGGCAAGAAGCTGCTCATCGGCCAGTACGAGACCGTCGACAAGAGCCGCGCGCTCGGCATGATTGACGAGATTCGCGAGGCCATGCGCGCCTACGCCGCCGAGAAGGGTGCTGACGGCATTGTCCTGTGCATCACCGACATCATGGAGGAGGGCTCGCAGGTCCTGCTCGAGGGCGAGACCGAGGCTGCTCAGAAGGGCCTGGGCATTGCCGACGAGCACGACGGTGTCTGGATGCCGGGCGTCCTCTCCCGTAAGAAGCAGGTCGCTGCCCCCATCATGGCCGCCTGCTAGGTTTAGTTGACCAAACGCCACGACCGGATCGCGGAAGCCCCGCGCTCCGGTCGTTTTTTGTGTACGGCGCCGCGTCGTCTCTTGGACAGGCGTGCCCGTGCCGTTGAGCAAATAATGTTCAACCTGTGGTTCCGCTTTTCGGCCACGCCTGCGTTCTTGTCGTGCAGGGTAGGCTAGATGCAAGCGTAATACGTTAGAGCGCGGCGCCGCCACTTGGGCGGGCCGTGCTTTTTTAAGACGGGAGCCATCCCGTGAAAGGAGCCGCCCATGGCAGCAACTGAGCAGCTATTCAACGTTCGTGAGCGCAAGCGCTTTGAACGTCACGACATCTGGGAGCGCATCGCCGAGAACGGCACGATTTCCGCCGCCGTCATGGTCTTCGCCGCCATCGCCGCCGTCATTTGCGCCAACACCGATGCCTACGAGGCTATCCATCACTTTTTGGAGACCCCGCTGTATGTGGGTCTGGGCAACCTGACGGCCGGTCTCACCGTCGAGCTTTTCGTCAACGACTTCCTCATGGCGATCTTCTTTTTGCTCGTGGGCATTGAGCTTAAGTACGAGATGACAGTTGGCGAGCTCAAGAATCCGCGTCAGGCCATGCTTCCCATGCTGGCGGCCGTGGGCGGCGTCGTCGTTCCCGCTTGCATCTACCTGATCTTTAACCATGCCGGCGCCCACAACGGCTGGGCCATCCCCATGGCAACCGATATTGCCTTTGCATTGGGCGTGCTGTCGCTTTTGGGCAACCGCGTGCCCAACGGCGTGCGCGTGTTCTTCTCGACGCTTGCCATCGCCGACGACCTCATTTCCATCGCCGCCATCGCCATCTTCTACGGTCAGAGCCCCAATCCGTTTTGGTTGGGCGCCGCCGCGCTTGTGACCTGCGCGCTCGTGTGGCTCAACAAGACGCAGCATTACCGCCTTGCCCCGTACTCGGTGCTGGGCCTGCTGCTGTGGTTCTGCATGTTCAAGAGCGGCGTGCATGCTACGCTCGCCGGCGTCATCTTGGCCTTTACCATCCCGGCCAAGTGCGGCGTCAAGCTCGATAGCCTCACCGATTGGCTGGGCGAGTGCCTGCCGCTGCTCGACGACCGCTACGACGACGAGGCACACATCCTGGGCCAGCATGACTTTACCGTCTCGACCACCAAGGTCGAGCGCGTCATGCACCGCGTGACCCCGCCGCTCATCCGCATGGAGCGTCTGATCTCCACGCCGGTCAACTTTGTGATCCTGCCGATCTTCGCGTTCGTCAACGCACAGGTTCGCCTGGTGGGCGTGGACATGAGCACGCTGCTCACCGACCCGGTGACGCTCGGCGTGTACTTTGGCATGCTGCTGGGCAAGCCGATCGGCATCTTTGGCATGACGTTTGCCTTGGTCAAGCTCAAGGCCTGCGAGCTGCCGCACAACGTTAACTGGCACATGATTGCCGGTGTGGGCATTCTGGGCGGTATCGGCTTTACCATGTCGATCCTCATCAGTGGCCTTGCCTTCCCGACGGCTCAGTTTGAGGTTCTGGCTGCCAAGGCCGCCATCCTTGCCGGTTCGGTCACCGCAGCCGTGCTCGGCATGATCTACATGAGCGTGGTCTGCAAACACCCCGCGCCCAAGGGCGAGTAAGAGCACATACAAGTTTGAAAACGCCGCCTGTGAACACCATCACAGGCGGCGTTTTAGTCATTGGGGACGTTCTTAAACGACTAGTCGAGAGGGACACTCTTCGCGAGCGACCGAAAAGGACCGTCCCAAACTGCCGGCACTTGGGGACTGTCCCCAAGTGCCACATGTCATCTGGGAAGACTGTCCCCAACAACTAGTCGTTTAAGAACGTCCCCAATGACTAGGGCTATTCCACGGTGCCGTAGACGGCGCCCCAGCCGTGGGCGGCCAAGGCGGAGTTGAGTTGGTCGCAAAGTGACTGGCGGTCGTAATAGCCGGGCGGTAGTAGGTTGACGATTTCCATGAGATCGGGTGCCAGGTCCAAGATTTCGGCCTGTACGATCAGATCAAGGCGGTCGATGGCGTGGCGGTCGTAAAACAGTCCGTCGACCAGGCGCTGCAGGTCGCCGAATTCTTCGGCCTGGAACGATCCGTACTCCATAGTGCCTCCTTGGGCGCCCCACGCCGGCATGCGCGGCGATTCGTAATTTATTGCGATGTACTTAATCTATCACGGCTTCATAACGTTGCGGCGGTGGCGGTCTATACTTAGACGAACTGCAACGTACCGCTTCGCGAAAGGTCGCACCCATGCAGACGATCTACCAGAAGATGGAAACCACCGAACTCGATGCCGCCATCGAGGCACTCAAGGCCGAGGTCGCCGAGGTCAAGGCCAAAGGCCTGGCGCTCGATATGGCCCGCGGCAAGCCGTCGCCCTCCCAGGTGGACATCTCGCGCCCCATGCTCGATATCCTCAATGCCGACGCCGATTTGCACGACGGCAACGTCGACTGCTCCAACTACGGCTGCTTTGAGGGCATTCCCTCGGCACGCAAGCTAGCGGGGGAGTTCCTGGGCTGCCCCGCCGAGCAGACGCTCGTACTGGGTTCGTCGAGCCTTTTGATCGAGCACGATATCGCCGGTATGTTCTGGCGTTGCGGTTCGTGCGGCAGCGAGCCCTGGGACGCCTACGAGGCCGCGCACGACGGCAAGAAGGTCAAGTTCCTGTGCCCCGTTCCCGGCTACGATCGCCACTTTGGCATCACCGCCGACCTGGGCATCGAGAACGTCCCCGTCGCGATGACCGACAACGGCCCCGACATGGACGAGATCGAGCGCCTCGTTGCCGCCGACGACTCCATCAAGGGCATCTGGTGCGTGCCCAAGTATTCCAACCCCACGGGCATCACCTTTAGCGAGGACACTGTGCGCCGCCTGGTCGAGATGCCCACGGCCGCGCCCGATTTCCGCATCTTCTGGGACAACGCCTACTGCGTGCACGATCTGTACGACGAGACCGACGAGCTCGCCAACATCTTCGATCTTGCCCGCGCGGCGGGCACCGAGGACCGCGTGGTGGCCTTTGCCTCGACGTCCAAGATCACCTTCCCGGGCGCCGGCATCGGCTTTATCGGTGCGAGCCCCGCGGTCATCGCCGAGTTCTCCAAGCGCCTGAAGGCCGGCCTCATCAGCGCCGACAAGCTCAACCAGCTGCGTCACGTGCGCTTCCTTCCTACCATCGAGGCGGTCAAGGAGCACATGAAAAAGCATGCCGAGTTCCTGCGTCCGCGCTTTGAGGCCGTCGAGCGCAAGCTCTCCGAGGGCTTGGGCGACACGGGCTGCGCCACCTGGACGCACCCCCGCGGCGGCTACTTTGTAAGCTTCGATGGTCCCGAGGGCTCGGCCCAAAAGGTCGCCGCGCTCTGCGCCGACCTGGGCGTCAAGCTCACGCCGGCCGGTGCTACCTGGCCCTATGGCAAGGACCCGCGCGACACCAACATTCGCATCGCGCCGAGCTATCCCACGGTCGAGGACCTGGAGGCCGCGCTCGATGTGCTGGTGCTGGCCGTTAAGCTTGTCGCTGCCGAGCTTGCGCGTGCCGAGCGCGCCTAACGCGCGGCTTCCCGTACTATCCGCACTTTCGATACGTAAAGGAGCGTATACATGGATTTGGGTATTTCCACCAACCCCACGCCAGAGCTCTACACCATTAAGGTAACCGGCGAGATTGATATCTCTAACGCCGATAGCCTGCGCAATGCCATCGATCTGGCGCTCGAGCAGCCCACCGAGGCCGTTGAGCTCGATTTTGCCCAGGTGAGCTACATCGATTCGACGGGCATTGGCGTGCTCGTGGGCGCCGCGCACCACGCGGCCGACCACGGCAAGCGCTTTAGCTGCACCAATGTGCAGCCCCCGGTGATGCGCGTGGTTCAGCTGTTGGGTGTCGACCAGGAGATTTCGATTACCGCTGCATAATCTTTGCCCTCAAAAGGGCGTGCCGTTTTGCATATGTTTGTGATGCGCTCGGATGTTTTGGCGTCCGGGCGCTATACTTGACCGAATGAATAGACGAGTTCCGGCCGAATGGCGCGGTGCGGGCTCGACTCACATCGAGCCTTGGAGGTATGTGTGTTTGGTATTGGAGAGGGTGAGCTCGCGATCATCGTGGTCTTCGGCTTTTTGCTGTTTGGCCCGGATAAGCTCCCGCAGATGGGCCGCACGATCGGCCGTGCCATCCGTCAGTTCCGCGAGACGCAGGAAAAGATGACGGCCGTTGTTCAGTCCGAGATTATCGATCCGGTGAGCGAGGCCGCGTCGGCTCCGGTCAAACCCAAGAAGGCTGCCGTCGACGACGATTCCGATGCGGACGAGGATGCCGCCGAGACGGCAGCGCCCGCCAAGAAGGAGACCTTTGCCGAGCGCCGCGCCCGTCTTGCTGCCGAGAAGGCCGCGAGCGAGGGTGCCACCGAGGACGAAGGTGCTGCTGGGGAGGCCGAGGGTGCCGAGCCTGCCGCCGCCGAGCCCGAGCCTGCTGCAGAGCCGGAGCCCGAGCCCGAGCCGGCAGAACCCACGACGGCTGACCTCTACGCCCGTCGTCCCCGTAAGCGCAAGGCCGTCATCGACCAGCTCGCTCGCGAACTCAAGGCCGAGGATGACGCCGCTGCCGCCGACACCCCGAAGGGAGGCGATGAGTAATGCCTATCGGAC
>CABSNL010000037.1 GCA_902479095.1 uncultured Collinsella sp.
CTCGTGGGCTCGGAGATGTGTATAAGAGACAGGCGTAAACGAGACGTTGAGGCCCTTGCCGTTGGGCGTGTAGACGGCGTTGCGGGTACGCGTGACGGTGTTGGCAGCAAGACCGTCAGAGGCGATGTTGTAGTCAATGGCGGGATTTGCAGTGAGCGTGTAAATCATGAATGTTCCTTTCACGAAGCAACGTGTTGATGAAAGTATATTCCACGCATCGACAAAAGGCTAGGACAACTCGGTGAACGGTGTGGAAGCGATGAAGCACGGAAGGACACCTCTCCCCCATGGCGGAACAAAAAAGGCGCCCCGGCCGAAACCGGGGCGCCGCATGCGCACGAATATGTCGCGTTTCGATTACTGACGATCAAGCTTGCGGACAGCAACGCGCTTGCTGTACTCATCGACGTGACCGAAGTCGCCGATGCCGACGGACTCGGCAACGTTGGCGCCGGTGGCCATAGCGAGCTTCATGGCCTCCTCGACGTTGTCGCGATCCCTGTACCACTTGTGCAGGAACGCAGCAAGGGTGCAGTCGCCGGCGCAGACGGAAGAAACCAGCTTGATGTTGAACTCACGCTTGGCGTACCAGATGTCCTCGCCGTTGGAGAAGTAAGCGTCGCCGCGGCTACCACGGGTGAGCAGCACGTTCTGAACGCCAGCGTCGTGAGCCATCTTCATGGCGACGCGAACCTCGTCGTCGGTGTCGACCGGCACGCCGAAGATGGCCTTCATCTCGTGATGGTTCGGCTTGATGAGCAGTGGCTTCTTGTGAGCGAGCTCCTTGAGCTTGTCGGAGGACAGGTCCAAGACGACGTCGGCGCCACGAGCCTGAGCGTGCTCCATGACCTGAGCCAGGAAGTCGGGCGTAGCTTTGGGAGGCACGGAGCCGGAGACGATCAGGCACTCAAGATCGCCCGCGGTGTCCAGGATGCTGTAGAGCTCCTCCTGGTGCTGCGGCGTGATCGGAGCACCCGGGTTCAGGATGCCGTACTCGTGCTGGCCATCGTTGACGTAGGTGTTAATGCGCGTGATACCGTCGGTCCAAACCGGGCGGCAGAGGCAACCCAGGTTCATGACCTCCTCGACGATAAACTTGCCCGTGAAGCCGGCGAAGAAGCCGAGCGCGACGGTGTCGACGCCCATCTTCTTAAAGGCGAAGGACACGTCGAGGCCCTTGCCGTTAGCCGTGTAGCTGGCCGAGCCGGTGCGGACGTTCTCGTCGGGCTCGAGCGGAGAGCTCGAAACCGTCATGTCGACAGCCGGGTTAGCGGTTAGCGTGTAGAACATTTACAGTACCCCCTGTATATGTGAGGGCCGCGTGGCCGGCCCATTCCAACCACGCGGTTACCTCTGATACCAAATTAGCGAGCTGCGGACTCGAGCAGTGCTTTGACCTCGGCAGCGGTGTTGCAGGCGAGCGCCTTCTCGGCGAGCTCGTCGCACTCGGCCTTGGTCCACTGGCTGATGGTCTTGCGGGCGCGCAGGATCGACGGAGCGCTCATCGAGAACTCCTCCAGGCCCCAGCTGATCAGCAGCGGCTCGAGCAGCGGATCGGCAGCGGCCTCGCCGCACATACCGACCATGATGCCGGCCTTCACGCCGCTCTCGATGATGTTCTTGAGCGAGCGGAGCACGGCGGGATAGTACACCTGGTACAGGTTGGAGATGGTGTCGTTGCCACGGTCGGCGCACATGGTGTAGCCGATCAGGTCGTTGGTGCCGATGGAGAAGAAGTCGGCGACCTCGGCCAGACGGTCTGCGAGCAGCGAAGCGGCGGGCGTCTCAACCATAATGCCGACCTCGATGTTCTCGTTGAACTTGCGACCCTCTTCGGTCAGCTCGGCCTTGCACTGCTCGACGAGCTCCTTGACAGCCAAGACCTCCTCGACGCAAGTGACGAGCGGGATCATGATCTTGACGTCACCGAAGGCGCTGGCGCGCAGCAGAGCGCGGAGCTGGACCTTGTACTGGTCGGGATTGGCCAGGCAGTAACGCACGGCGCGGAAGCCCATGAAGGGGTTATCCTCCTTGACCATGTGCAGATACGGAATCTCCTTGTCGCCGCCCACGTCGAGCGTACGGATGATGACCGGAGCACCCTTGAGCGCGCTGGCGACCTTACGGTAGGCGTTGAACTGCTCCTCCTCGGAAGGAAGCTCAGCAGAGTCCATGAACAGGAACTCGGAGCGGAACAGACCGATGGCCTCGGCGTCGTGATCGAGCGCGTTGGGCACGTCATCGGGGTTACCGATGTTGCAGGCGATGATCTTCTTGATGCCATCGGCAGTCACGGACAGCTTGCCACGGAAGGCCTCGAGGGCTGCCTTCTCGGCAGCGAAGGCCTCGGCCTTGGCGGTGTAGGCAGCGAGCGTCTCCTCGTCGGGATCGGCCTCAACGATACCCTTGCCACCGTCGACGACAACGGTCATACCGTTGCGCAGCGCGGTGCAACTGTTGGAAACCGAAAGGACAGCCGGGATCTCGAGGGCGCGCGCAATAATCGCGGAGTGCGACGTGCGGCCACCGGTCTCGGTGACGATACCGGCAACGTGGGCCTTATCGATCGTGGCGGTCATGGACGGCGTGAGGTCGTGCACGACAACGACAGTGTTTTCGGGCAGGACGGAGAGGTCGACGACCTCCTTGCCCAGCAGCTCGGCCAGAATACCGGTGCGGATGTCGGCGATGTCGGCCGCGCGCAGACGGAACATCTCGTCGTCCATAGACAGGAACATGTTCTCGAACATGGTCGAGGTGTCCATGAGCGCCTGCTCGGCGCAGGTACCGCCGTCAATGGCGGCGTTGATGGCGTCGGTCATGCCCGGGTCCTGAGCCAGGACAATGTGTCCGCTCATGATCTCGGCCTCGGCCTCGCCCACCGTCTCCTTCATGTGGTCGGCCTGAGCCTGGGTCTTCTCGCAGAAGACCGAAAGAGCGGATTGATAGCGCTCCTTCTCTGCTGCCGAATCAGCAACCTCGTGCGGCTCAAACGTCAAGTCGGGATCGACGGCAACCATGACGGTGCCGATACCGATGCCCTCGGAAGCGTTGACTCCCTGATACATTCCCATTCCTCTCTCCGTGTCATGTGATAAAGCGTTTTGCCATATCCATGACAAAAGAGCGCAGCTACCTTACAACAGGTCACTGCGCTCCCAAATATGAACTTAGTTGTTCAACATGCGACCCGTTTGAGTTCTACTCGCCAAGACCGCTCTTGATGAGCTCGATGGCAGCAGCCAGAGCCTCGGCCTCGTCAGCGCCGTCGCACTTTACCTCGACCTCGGTGCCGCAGGGGATACCAGCAGCCATGAGGGCCATCGGGGACTTGCCGTTGACCTCCTTCTCGGGGGTGACGACCGTCACGTCACAGGCGTACTTGCCCATGGTGGAGGCGAACAGACCAGCCGGACGCATGTGCAGACCCTGAGGATTAACGAGGGTAGCCTTCTCAGAAACCATAATTGACTCCTTTTTGTGTTTAACCCCTGTCATGCATGTGGCAGGAGTCAGATTCACGACGTTGTTTATATTAACTCACATCAAACGGTTTTTCATTGTGTTTCAGACGAATTATTGGACAGATGTGTTTGTCGTCCGCTTGCTCGCCGGGCGGGGCGATTAAGTTTGCTGCTCTACAGTCCTGCGCAAGACGGAAAGCACATTAAGTGCTTTCCTTTGCGTGCGGAACTCGCGACAAACTTAATCGCCCCGCCCGGCGAGCAAGCTGCGGAAACTTGGTCGGTCCAAAGTAATATCGTGCGAACGGAATTCTAGCTGATGATCTGTTCGCGACAAAGACTCGATAGGCAGTTCCCTCTATGCCCTTTTGTAAGCTGCGGTGAAATAGGGACTGAATTTGGGGTTGAATCGTTTAAACAGTCCCTATTTCACCGCAGCTTATGGGAGGGATAGAAAAAAGGCGGAGGCCCTGGAGAGGGACTCCGCCTTATATACAGGGGTCGATGCTATTCGCGAGCTGGGGGATTAGACCAGGCGGGCGTTGATCGTCTTGGCGATCTCGGCGGCGTCGATGGAACCCTTGACGGTGGCACGGAAGTCCTCGTCCATGAGCGCCTCGGCAACCTTGGACAGGATCTTGAGGTGCGTGGTGCCAGCCTGGGCACCCGGGATGAGCAGGGCGATGGCAACGTTGACGGGAGCGCCGTCCATGGTATCCCAACCGGTCACGCCGGACTCGTCCTTGACGACGATGACGGCAGCCTCGGTAATGGCGTCGGACTTGGCATGCGGGATGGCGAAGCCCTCCATCATGCCCGTGGTGCCCTCGGCCTCGCGGGCCAGGAAGGCGTTCATCACGGCGTCGGCGTCGTTTGCGATACCGGCCTTGACGGCCTGGTTGGAAACGAAGCTCAGAGCCTCGTCACGAGAAGCGAAGTCCTCGGCGACAAAGACATTCTCGACCTTCACGAAGTCGGCAGCCTCGGCCTTGGGGGCCTCGACGGCAGCGGCCTTGGGAGCCTCAACCGACTTGGCTGCAGGAGCGGCCTTCTGGTTCTTCTCGAAGTCGTACTTCTTAAAGGCCACGAACAGGATGCCACCGACCACAGCGCCGATGAGGATCGCGAGAACCCACAGCGGACCGTTCTCGACAACGGGCAGGACCAGGAAGCCACCGTGAGGCGCCGGATCGTGAACGTTGAACATAATGGTCAGAATCGAAGCGATAGAAGAACCGAGCATCATGATGGGCATGACGGGCCAGATGTTCTTGGTCATGAACGGAATGGCGCCCTCGGTGATGTGGGTGCAACCAAGGATGAGGTTGACGACACCGGCGTCGTGATCCTCCTGGCTGAAGTACTTCTTGCCGACAACGACGGCGAAGGTGGTGATCAGCGGCGGAACGATGCAAGCGGCGGAGACGGCAGCCATGAAGTTGGTGCCGAAGTTGTAAGTGTCGGTACCGACGCCGGCGGCCAGGGCCTCGGTGAGCATAGCGGTACCGGTAACGTAAGCAGCCTTGTTGACCGGGCCACCCATGTCAAAGGCGCACATGCAACCGATGGCAAGACCCAGGACAACGGCGCCAGAGGCAGACAGGCCCTTGAGGAAGTCCATCATGGCGGTGTTGATGGCAGCCATGGGGCCGGAGATGCCGAGCATGACCAGACCAACGATGGCGGTCGAGAACAGCGGGTACAGGAAGATAGCCTTGAGGCCGTCCAGGTTCTTGGGCAGACCGGCAAAGACCTTCTCGAGCAGCAGGATGACATAGCCAGCGAGGAAACCGCCGACGATGCCGCCCAGGAAGCCAAAGCCCACACCTGCGCCACCGGCGTCGATCATGCCGGTATCGGCGTTAACAGGCAGGCCCTGGATGGCGATCATACCGGCAACAAAGCCGGGGACGAGCGCCGGGCGCTTGCCGATGGACTCGGCGATGTAGGCGGAAAGCACCGGAACCATAAGGTTCATGGCGATGCCGCCGATGATCTTGAGCATCGCAGCAAAGCTGTTGTAGTCAGACGCCGTCGAATCGAAGGACGTAATGCCCCACAGGAACGAAACGGCGGTCAGAACACCACCGGCAACGACGAAGACCAGCATGTGGCTGACGCCGTTCATGAGGTGCTTGTAGATGATGTGGCCGATGGACTCCTTCTCCTCGACCTCATCCTCGATATCGGCAGCAGCTGCAACCGTGTCGTCACCCTTGGCGGCGAGCGCGCGGTCAATCAGCTTACCGGCGGCCTCAACGGACAGGGCCTTGGAAACACCAACGGAAACCATGGGCTTACCGGCGAAACGCTCAGCCTGGACATCCTTGTCTGCTGCGACGACGACGGCCTTGGCACCAGCGATCTCACTCTTGGTGAGCTCGTTCTCGACACCGACCTGGCCATGAGTCTCGACCTTAATGGTCAGACCGCGCTCGGCAGCTGCCTTCTCCAGCGCCTCCTTCGCCATGAAGGTGTGCGCAATGCCGGTCGGGCAACCGGTCGCGGCGATGATGTCAAACTTAGCCATGTGTCCCTCCTTCTTGAGTACTGCGCCCGCGGGCGCTCCCCTACACGCGCTTCGATGCGCGTTTTTCCACAACTGAAAGATACCAACCTACCGTCCGCGTGAGAAGAGCTAAGGTGCAAATCTCCGGTGAAAGGTTCTTTCATAACCGTAAACGGTAAGTGAAAGTTTACCATCAACACTTGAAACGGCAAGGTGTATCTTGTAATTGAAAATGCCCGTATACTATGGCATTGCGAATCAAATTAGATTTTCATGCCAACCAGGAGCCATCCATGACCGATAGTAGCAAGAGCGCACTTTCCCTCATTAGCACCCATCAGGGATACAGCGAGTCCGAGCAGCGCATTGTCGACTATATATTGGAGCACCAGTCCGAGGCGCCACGCCTCACGGCCGCTCAGCTCTCGCGCGCCGCTGCCACGTCCGAGGCGACCGTTTCGCGTTTCTGCCGCAAGCTTGGGTTTGGCAGCTTCCGCAGCTTTCAGTTTTCGTTGGCGAGGGATTTGGAAAGCCAGCGCAACGAGGGCCTGACCGACGAGGTCTCACTCGACAATATGGAGCAGAGCCTCAAGAACATCCTGGCTGCCAAGGTGAGCGAGCTTAATGCGACTATCGACGGGATCGACCACGATACGCTGGCGGCTGTTGTGCATGCCCTTAAGCATGCAGGGGTTATTGAGTTTGCGGCTGTGGGCAATACGAACGCGGTCGCGCTCGATGCGACGTTTAAGTTTTCGCAGCTGGGCCTGCGCTGCATGGCGAGCACCATTAGCGAGACATCAATCGGCTTTGCGCTCACGTTGCGCCCGGGTGACGTTATCGTGCTAATCTCAAACTCTGGCAAATCGCGCCGACTGAATCGCATGGCAAAAGCGGCTCGCGACTGCGGCGCAACCGTAGTCGTCATCAGCAGCGACAGCAAATCCCCACTCGCGCGCCTGGCAGACTACACTTTTAATACCGTCAACCACGAAGCGCTACTGACGACGGGCGACTTTGCGTTCTCCAAGATCAGCGCCACGATGATCATCGAAGTCATCTACAACTTCCTGCTGCCCGAGATTGAAGACGCGCGTGAGCATATCAGCTACTACGAGGAGCTCATCCAGCCGGATAAAGTCGTTGAGTAGGTAGATTGGGGAGCCGATAGACGCCTCTCGTCACGAAACCCGCCCATCTACTACGTTTTAACCGCAACCGCCAACCATACACCCAAAATAGAGAAAACCGCAGGTGTTCTACCTGCGGTTTTCTTTTTTCAATTCTTGGCATGGTTGCCGATGCCCTACCAAACGTAGTAGATGGCCCCGTTTCGTGGCGGCCGGGTTGGAAATGCATGTGGCGGCTCGGCCTAGGCACGCGCCTCCGCAAGCATCTGCTTGGCATGCGCTAGGCTTGCCTCGGACTGATCGCCGCTCAACATGCGGGCGATCTCGGCGGTACGCGCTTCGCCGGTTACCTCGTCCAAATGCGTTTGGGGAACATCGCCCGGTTCCTTGCTGACGACATAATGCTTGTCAGCCATGACGGCGACCTGCGCCAAATGGGTTACGACAATCACCTGATGCGTAGCGGCGAGATCTGCCAGCACGCCCGCAAGTGCACGCGCCGTGGAGCCACCGACACCAGCATCGACCTCGTCAAACACCAGTGTATCGACACCGTCCGCGTTACCGAGGACAACCTTGCTCGCCAGCATGACGCGGCTGAGCTCACCGCCCGACGCAATTCGACGCAAGGGGCGCGGCGTCAAACCGGCACCGCTGCGGTATAGCAGCTCGTAGCTCGAAGGACCAACGGGCGTCCACTCAGCACGGGGAAGATCACGCGACTCCCAGACGAGCTCGGCACTACCCATCTCCAGGCGAGCCATCTGGCGGCCCACCTCGTGACAGAAGCGCGGGGCCGCCGTATTGCGAGCGCGCTTAAGCGCCTTGGCGGCAGCGAACAGCTCGCGCTCGGCGCTCCCGAGTGCCTCACGCGCCTTTTTGATCTGTTCATCGCCATCATCGACCAGCGACAGCAGCTCTTGTGAGCGGTCGCGCATGGCAAAGACATCGTCCATGGTCGGACCCCACTGACGCAGCAGGCCCTTGAGGTCGGAATACCGCTCACGCATGCGAGCGAGCTCGCGCGGGTCGAAGGCGATGCCATCGCGATAGGCACGAAGCTCGTTCGCGCAATCCTCAAGAGAGATGCAGGCATCCGAAAGTGCATCGGCAATGTCGCCCAGTTTGCGATCGACGGTAGCCATTCGGGAAAGTTCTGCCACGGCGCTGTTCACGGCATCGAGCGCTCCCCCTTCGGCGGCAAGCGATGCATGGGCATCGTTAGCCGTGGCAACCAGTACCTCGGCATGTTCGGAGCGCGGCAGCAGTTCCTCGAGTTCCTCAAACTCGCCTGGCTTGGGGTCGACCTCGGTGATACGCTCGAGGGCAAAACGCGCTTCCTCGACGCGACTCCCCTGCGCACGCGAGGCCTCCTCGACGCGACGGACCTCCTTGGCAGCCGCGCGCGAGGCTTTAAAGCAGGCGCGGTACACATCCAGCGCCTCAAGCGCAGAGCGCCCCGCCCAGGCATCGACCATCGCAACGTGATGCGCCGGATCGAGCAAGCGCTGGTGCTCGTGCTGGCCGCACAGATCCATCATCACACCGACGCGCTCCGAAAGCTCGCGCACACTGGCGATGCGGCCGTCAATCTTCACGCGGCTGCGGCCCTCGGCAGAAAGGCTACGCTGGACCGTGAAACCCTCCGTGTCGTGCGGCCCGTCGAAGAGTCGTGCCTCGACGCTCGCGAGCGCCTCGCCCTCGCGCACCGTCGACGAATCCGCGCGCTCGCCCAAAATAAGCTTGAGGGCCGAGAGCAGCGCGGTCTTGCCGGCGCCGGTTTCTCCGGTCAGAACCGTTAGGCCCGCGCTCGGAACCAGCGACGCCTCGCGAATGAGTGCAATGTTAGAAACCCGCAGCTCATCGATCATGACGGACTCCGTAGAAAACGCGGCTCACCGAGTTATAGAAGCTCTCGGGGCCATAATCGAGGAGCAGCACATCTCCGGGCCCGCGGCGCACAGCCACGCTCTCAACGGTGCCGTCGCAGGTAATAAACTGTCCATCGATAGCAATCGCCGGAACACTCGGACGGTCATCAGACATAAAGATCTCGACGACATCACTCGGCGAGGTCAAAAAGGCGCGAGCCTGAATGGTGTGCGGTGCAATGGGTACGCAGACCATGCCCGTATAGTCGGGGCTCACGATGGGGCCACCGGCGGAAAGCGCGTAGCCCGTAGAACCAGTCGCCGTCGAAACGACGACACCGTCGCCACGCAGGCGGTCGATATGATGGCCGGACACCGTGATGTCGAACTCGACCATATCGGACAGCGGACCGCGGGTAAGCGCCATGTCGTTGAGGGCGAATGTGCGCACGACATCCTTCGTACCGTCTTCGCGCACGGACACGATGTCCGCAGCGATGGTAGCGCGACGGCTCACATGCAGCTCGCCGGACAGGGCGTCACTCACGACCTGCAGAATGTCGCGCTCCTCGGGACTCGCAGCAGTTAAAAAGCCCAGGTGACCATAGGAAAGACCGAGGATAGGAATCTCGCGATGGTTGAGGATGCGGGCAGCGCGCAGCAACGTGCCGTCGCCGCCGAGCGTAATGACCAGATCGGAGCCGTCAATATCAGGCGTGCTCTGAATCTTGGATCGCTGGTCGGCAGCCCATGCGACCTCATAGCCCTGGCGAGTCAGCCAAAGCTCGAGCATCAGGCCGCTCTCGACCGCCTCTTGCTTGTAGTAATTGGGAACCAGAAAGACCTTCATAGCGTTGCAGCTTTCTCGCTCAAAACCGATACCTGGGATTGCAGCTCGTCTTGCGAGCGGTCGCCGGGGTCAAATCTCGTACCGTACAGGAAAAACTCAACGTTGCCCTTGGCACCATGAATGGGTGACACGCACACATCGACCGGGAACAGCCCCTTGGCAGCAAAGAGTTCAACCGCAGCCACGAGTGTATCGCGGCGCACGGCGGGATCGGTCACAATGCCGCCCTCGCCCACCAGCGCCGCTGGAGCCTCAAACTGCGGCTTTACAAGCGTGCAGAATGCACCCGTAGGAGCCAGGCACGCCAGTACCGCATCGATAATGTTCGCGATGCTGGTAAACGAGACATCACACACAGCCAGGTCGATGACGCCGGCATAGCCAAGCTCAGGCAGCTGCGTCACGTTTGTGCGCTCATGCAGCGTCACGCGATCGTCCTGACGCAACGACCAATCGAACTGGGCGCGACCCACGTCCACCGAGACAACGGTCGCAGCTCCGCGCTTGAGCAGGCAATCGGTAAAACCGCCGGTAGAGCAGCCCACATCCAGACAGGCAAGGCCCGTCGGATTGATGCCAAACGCATCAAGCGCGCCTTCGAGCTTAAGACCGCCACGGCCAACATAGGGAATGCGCCCCTTCACGTGCAGCGGCAGCCCCGGGATCACCTTAAGCCCCGGCGAAGTCAAGCGCTCACCGCCACTCGAGACCAAGCCGGCCATAAGAGTGCGAAGGGCATCCGCGCGATCGGCGCAGATGCCCTGTGAAATCAGTTCGTCATCAAGACGCACGCGTTTCATGAATGCCATCAACCATTCGTATCCGGAGATGCGGCCTAGCTATCCTGGGATTCGTTTGCCGCATCCTCATCGTATTCCTGCTCGAGCTTGTCGGCCTCACGCGGTGTCAACTCAAACTTGTCGACCATATCGACCGCGCGGGAGCCCAGCTCAATCGCTTCGTCAAACAAATCGAGCGAACGCTCCAAGGAGGTATCCTTGGAGCGAACGGTAGCGATGATCTGATCCAGACGGTCCGAGATCTCGTCGAAGTTGCGGACGGAACCCTCTGGCATGGCTACTCCTCGACGGAGTCGACAACAGCCTCGGCGGCGTCCGAATCCTCGGCCAGCACGCCAGCCTCAGCCTGGGCAACCGCAACCTTGGCGGCTGCCTCGGCAGCCTGTGCCTCCTCGCGAGCGCGATCCTCGGCCAGCAGCTCTTGGTACAGGTCCTCGCCCGGCAGTTCCTCGCTGCGAGCGATCTTGCCGAGCACGCCGTTGACAAACGATGCGGACTGGTCGGTACCATAAGCCTTAGCAAGCTCGACCGCCTCGTTGATGACGATGGCGTCCGAGACCTCTTCGTCGGTGAGGAAGCGCATCTCGTAGACGGCGATACGCAGCAGGTTGCGGTCGGCGCCGGGCATGCGCATAAGATCCCAGTTCTTGGCGACGGCGCGCAGGGCACAGTCGATGCGATCGATATGCTCGTAGGCACCGCGGCAAAGCTCCAGCGCATAGGGGTCGAGGGGACCCTTCGAGATCAGGAAATCGCCCTCGAGGACGCGCTCGAGCGGACTGTCCGTGGCCTCGGCCTGGAACAGCAGCTGCAGCGCCTGACTGCGGGCAAGCGTACGCCCGCGATAAACCTTAAGGCTCAAAGGTTACTCCTTGGGGAAAACGAGGCCGTCGATGCAAACGTCGACACGCTCGACCTCAACGCCCACTTGGGCATCGATGGCGGCGACCACGGCGGCGCGAACGGCCTCGGCGAGTTTCTTGAACGGATAGCCAAAGAACACCACGACACGCACGGTGAGTGCGAGCTTGTCGCCGATGACCTCGGCCTCGACCGCCGGCTCGGAAGCGGGGGCCTTGGACGAGAGCATCATGGAGACAAGGTTGGTGGCAAGGTCCTTGACGCCAACGGAGGCGATGCCCTCGACATCGGACACGGCGCGCGAGACGATGGCGGTCAGAACATCGGGCGAAATGCCGATACCGTCAATCTTGATTTCCTGGGGCATGAGTCCTCCTAGAAGAGTTGGTTGCTAGACGCGGGAGACGAACTTGCCGTCGCGGGTGTCAACCTTGATGACCTCACCCTCGTTGAGGTACATGGGGACCTGGATGACAGCGCCGGTGTCGATCGTGGCCGGCTTGGTGGAACCCTGGACGGTGTCGCCCTTAAAGCCCGGGTCGGTCTGGACGATGGTGGTCTCGATGAACATCGGCGGGGTCACGCCCATGAGCTCATCGTCGGCGAAGAGCAGCTGGCAGATGTCGTTCTCGCGCAGCCACTTGGAGTTCTCGCCCACCATATCCTCGGGAACGGGAACCTGCTCATAGGTCTCATTGTCCATGAAGATGTAGTCAGCGCCATCGTTGTAGAGGTACTGGAACTCACGGGTGGTGAGCATGACGCTCTCGAACTTGGTGCCGGCGTTGCAGGTGTTCTCGACGACGCGGCCGCTCTTGATGTCGCGGGTCTTGTAGCGCACGAACGCGCCGCCCTTGCCCGGCTTGACATGCTGGAACTCGACGATGGTGTAGACCTTGTCCTTAATGCGGAGACCGAGGCCGTTCTTGAAGTCGGCGGTAGAAATGGTAGGCATAGCGACCTTTCTTGTTATGGGCAGAACGCACAAGCGTCCAAATTACATACGACCGAAATTATACACTTGCAGACGGCGACTGCAGCGAGCGCATAAAAAGAGAACGCGGGGCACCCGAATCTATCCGGACGCCCCGCCCCAAAAAACTATCGAAATGGGCTAGCAATCGATGACGTGCAGGTCGTGAGGGGTCTTGGTGAAGGGCTCGTAGCCGTTCTCGGTGACCAAGCCGTAGTCCTCCAGGCGCACGCCGCCCACACCGGGCAGATACACGCCGGGCTCCATGGTGATAACCGAGCCGACCTCGATAGTGTTCTTGCTGCGGTTGAAGTTGGGCAGCTCATGGATGTCGATGCCCACGCCGTGGCCCAGGCCATGGTTGTAGTAATCGCCATAGCCGGCATCGCCGATGATCTTCTTGGAAAGCTTGAAAATGTCGTTACCCTCGACGCCCGGATGGATGGCGGCGACACACTCCTCGTGGGTGCGGCGCACGAGCGCGTACAGGTCGAGCTGCTCCTGGGTAGGCTCGCCCATCACGACGGTGCGCGTCATGTCGGAACGATAGTCGCAGTAGCCCGCGCCGTAATCCATGAGGACGAAGTCGCCCTTCTCGATCACGCGGTCACTAGGCACGGCGTGCGGATTGGCGGTATTGGGGCCGCTTGCCACGATGGAGCCGAAGGCCAAGCTGTCGGCACCGTTGGCGAACATAAAGTTCTCGAGCTCGTTGCGAACCTGCTTTTCGGTCATACCGGGCTTAATAAAGCCGAGCATATGCTGGAAGGCGGCATCGGTGATCGACTGCGCATGGCGCATGAGCTCGATCTCCTCGGCGTCCTTGATGGCGCGCATCTTGCGGATGTCGTCATGCATCAGCGGCAACATGCAGGCGACGGAACGATCCTCCAGACCACGCTGAATACCCTGGTAGAAGTTGATCTGCATGTCGTCCTCGACAGCGCAGACGCGGCATTTGTTGGCCGCGATCTTGCCGGCGACCCAACCGGGGATGGTGCCCTCATCCATGTCGTAGACCCAGGGGCTGCCGGCGGGCGTGTTCTCCTCAAAGCTGTTGAGGTAGCGCGAGTCGGTGTGGAACAAGCACTGGTCGGCCGTAATAAACGCAGCGTGCGGGAACTCGAAGGTGTAGTCGAAGACGCCCTTCACGCCCGTGAGCCAACGAAGATTGGCCTCGTCGCGTACCACAATAGCGTCGTAGCCGCGCTCGACCATCAGGGCACGGACACGTTCGATACGACCGGCAGGACCGGCAGCAAACTCAGACATGCAGATTCCTTTCTTATTGTCTCAAAAAGTGCGGGACGGGTCTCAACCGAACGTCGGAATCGCATGCAAACCGCAACCGATTGGAAACCCGTCCCTCAACATGATACGAAAGACGATGGATGTCAATAAATCTTAGAGAAGTTCTTTGCGAGAAGCCAAGTAGGCGTGAGCATGGCGCTCAAGAACCTCGTCCTCAACGCCCGTTAGACGAATGGCGCCGAGCGCTGCGGGCAGCGGCAACATACTGCGGTTCGAGCGGACAAACTGCTGCCTGCGGAACTCCTCGATATATGCGGCAGGCTCCAGATCGAAGGCAAGCTCCTCGATACCAAAGTCCTCCAGGCAGTCATCGACCTCAAAAACGTAATCGATATCGAAGTCGCAGGCATCATGTGCTAGGCGCGCCTCAAAGCGCATGCCCTCAGACAACAGCTGGTAGGCAGGGACCTGCGAAGCGGCATCGCCCAAGCAGGCGCGCAGGGCACGCTCCCCCATCTTGCCAAAATCGAGCGCATGGCGGGCACTCGGGTTCGTGGCCATCAGTACGTCCTTGCGGGCAGTCTGAGACCACTGAACGGCATTAACGAGCGCGACCTCCTCGCCCGCAAGAATCTCGGGGACGGTCTCAGTAAACTGATTCCAGCGGGACTTGCTGCTCGAAAGCATGGTGCCAACAAGTACCGCATAGCCGAGCTTGAGGTCCTCGGGGTCCGCCTCGCGAACAAGGTCGAGGTCACACACGACCAGGCCCGGCTCGGGACGGAACGCGATAGCGGGAAGCGCATTCACCGACGAGGCGACGAGCGGCTTCATGGTCGTCGCGACCGTGAGCATGGCGTCGAACGTCGTCGGCAGCAAGGCACACTCGGTGCGACCGCACCACTGATTGGCACACCAGCAAACTACCGAGCAGGTTGCGGCATCGCCAACGGCAACAACGAGATCGTCGCAGGTAATGCCATTAGCCGACAGGGCGCCAAAGACGGTATCGGCATCGGCCAGCGTAGCACCGGCAGGCGAAACCTCAAGCGAAAGCTGCGACACGGCAAAACCAGCGTCGACCAGCGCACGCTCGACGACCTCACCAAAGCGCTCGGAGGTGGCGTCGTTCCAAACCACCATCGCGCGCTTAGGCTTGCCCACAGCCGAGGCAAACATGCGCGACAGTTCCTCAAACGCGCCAAGACCGACGCGAACATCGACACTACGGTTTTGGAAATTGATGAGTTGACGGCGAATCATAGCAATCCACGCTCCAAAAGCATCTCGGCACAAAGGTAGGAAACGTCCTCGAAGGACTTGTTGCGAATATCAAGGGTAATATCGGCGGCCTGGCGATACAGCGGACGGCGATGCTCAAACAGGCGCGCAGCATGCTCGGGCGAGCGGAAATCGGGCCGGGTATCGGAGCGGCGAATCTGACGCAACGAGTCCTCAAAGTCGCCTTCGAGGTACACGCAGGTACCCATCTCGTGCATCAGCTCAATGTTCACCGGCGTCTCGACGATGCCACCCCCGCACGATACCAGCAGGCTGCGCTCGCTCTGAAGCGAACGAAGTGCCGAGGTCTCGAGCTCGCGAAAACGATCCTCGCCCTCGGTCTTAAATATCTCGGTCACCGACTTGCCGCATCGACGCACAACCAAACGATCGGTATCGATGAATCGACGCTTGAACATAGTGCCCACGTTGCGCGCAAGCGTCGACTTGCCCGCGCCCAAAAAGCCGATAAAGAAGATATGGTCGCAGCCGTGTTTGATGTGCTGAGACATGGCGAAACCTATTCCTCGCAGGGAAGGTCGCGCAGGGCCCGGCGCTCAAAGATACGGAAGATCTGCGTGTACCACAGGTCCTGGGTTGCCTGCGGCTTGACCAGAATAGTGTCAACGCCGGCAAAGTTTCCGCTCCACACGTCCGTGTACAGTTGATCGCCGACCAGCACGGCCTCGTCAGCCGTGGCGCCCAGACGCTTAAGACCCGCTTTGAGGGCAAAGGGCGCCGGCTTCATGGCATGGCTGATGGCCTCGAGCCCCAGCTCGCGCGCCGACGCCATAACCTGGTCGCGATGCCAGTTGTTGGACACCATGCACAGCTTAAAGCCCTTAGCATGGGCGGCCTCGAGCCAGGCGGAGACCGCAGCGGGTACCTGCTCGGTATCACGTGGCACCAGGGTGTTGTCGCGGTCGAGCAGAATGGCGCGCTTGCCGTCGGCCCAGAGGGTATCGAGGTCGATGCGATCGACCGAGGCAACATATCGTTTGGGGCTAAAAATCCTCATGATCAATTCCAAGACTGTTGATGCTCTTCGTAGGTCTTCGAGAAATACTCTTCGTCCTGCGTAATGTAGAAATACAGGTCGTCGGAGTCAGTCGGCTCAAGGGTGGCCTTGAGCGCCTCGAGCGACGGAGAGCAAATGGGCGTGGGCGGGAGGCCCTCGTGCTTATAGGTGTTATAGGGGCTATCACTCTGCAGGTCGTCGGCGGTAACCTCGCCACCGGTGACGTACATCATGGTCGCGTCGCTGTTGAGGTAGCGCAGGCCATCGAGCTTGCCCGCCAGACGGTTGTAGAAGACCGAGGCCACATGCGCGCGCTGGTCGGCGTTGAGGCCCTCGCGCTCGACGATCGAGGCAAGGTTAACGATGTCGTAATCGGACATCTCCACGCCATAGCGCTCCTTGATCTTGGCCTCGCAGCTGGCAAAGTCAAGCGACTTATACTCGGCGTTGAACTGGTCAAGCATGGCGCGAATCACATCATCGGCGCTTGGGTCCTTACCCAGCGAATAGGTCTTGGGGAACAGGAAGCCCTCGAGCGAATCGTTCGCGGCGTCTTTAAGGAAAGCGTAATCATTCACATAATTGCTCGCCTTGGCCTGGTTAAGGAAGTCCTCCTTAGAAATGCTGTCGTATGCCTTGGCCACGCGGTCAGCGACCTGGTCAACCGTCAGACCCTCAGGGATAGTCAGCGCATCGGAGCCCGCATTGGGGCCTTCCATGAGCTGCTGAACGACCTTGGTCGCGTCCATGAGCGTGTTGAACGAGTAGGTGCCAGGCTTAAGCGACATGTCGGCGTTGAGCTTTTTGACCGCCGCGTAATAATCCTTGGGATCTTCGACGATATGGTTCTCAGAGAGAATCGAAGCGATGCTGTCACCCGAGGCACCATCGGGAATCGTGATAGTAACTTGCTGGCCAGCAGCGACTTTCGCATCCTCACCGCCAAAGAAGCCCTTGACGGCCGGCACGACAAAGAAAACGATCGCGACAAGCGCAAGCACGGCGACAACGCCACCGATAATCATAGGCACCGGGGAGCTTTTCTTTTGGGCACCACGGCGGGCGTGCGTGTTATAGCTCGAGCGCATGGCCGGAGCAACGCCGTGCGAGCCATGAGCATGATGTGCGTGGGAGCGTGATTGCGGGGCTTGTCCCTGCGTGCGCTGGGCAGGAGCCTGTTGCTTAAAACGAGCGCCGCCAGCGGGCTGCGCGGGACGAGCGGCGGGCTGTTGAGCAGCACGCTGAGTAGGCTGAGCCGAACGCTTCGTCGGCTGCGCAGGGCGCTGACCAGGCTGAGCAGGACGCGGCGCGGGCTGCCGTGTACGATTCTGCTGGCGCGGATCGGAAGCGCTAGGCATGCTGAACCTCCTCGTTTTTACGATCGAGCCATGTCTGCAAGAACAGGCTGGCGGCGATCATGTCAATCTTGCCCCTCATCTGCTTTTCGTTGAGCCCCTGCTCTCGCAGGATTCGCTTGGCCTCCTGCGAGGACAGACGCTCGTCCTCAAACTCCAGCGGAAGTTCGAGCTCGTCGGCAATCTTTTGGGCCACGGCGGCGACGCGCTCGGCCTGGGGGCCGGGCTCACCGGCCATGGTCAAGGGACGTCCGCTTACCAAGATATCGGGCTCATAGTCCTCGACCAGGTAGCGAAACGTCTTTGCCATGCCAGTTACCTCGGCAGCAGGAAGCACCTTGACAGGCATCGCCATCTTGCCATCACGGCTCGAGACGGCAATGCCAATCCTGGTCTCCCCTATGTCCAGCGCGAGCGCGACCACAGCGACAACCTAGGTTCTTAGGCGCCGAGCGCGGTCTTGGCGGCCGCGAGGGCATCGGCGATACCGGCAGCGTTCTTGCCACCGGCCTGGGCCATGTTGGGACGACCGCCACCGCGGCCATCGACCAGGCCCGCGATCTGCTTGATCACGTTGCCGGCGTGGAAACCGGCCTTCACGGCGTCATCGGAGCCGGCGGCGAGCAGGGCCGGGGTGCCCTTCTCGGTCACGCTGGCAACGACGCAGGCGACGGGGCCGGCAACCTTCTGGTGCACGGTATCCCAAACGTTGCGCAGGTCCGCGGCCTCGAGACCCTGAAGCTCAGCGACAACGAGCTTGTAGCCATTCAGCTCGACAGCGCCGTCGATGGCGCTGGAGATCGCATCGGAGGAGCCACCGGTGAGAGCCTTCTTGAGCTTGCCGGAAGTCTCGCGCAGCTCGGCCTGCAGGTTCTCCACGCGGGCGGGAACCTCGTCGACGCGGCACTTGAGCGCAGCGGCGGCGGCGTCAACGAGCGCCAGGCGGTCGGCCATGTAATCGAGAGCGCCCTTGGAGGTCACAGCCTCGATGCGGCGGACGTTCGAGCCCGTGGAGGACTCGGAAATGATCTTGAACAGGCCGATCTCGGCGGTATTGGCGGCATGGGTGCCACCACAGAGCTCGCGGGAGAACGGCTGGTCCTCGGCGCCTACGGAGACGACGCGGACGACGTCGCCGTACTTCTCGCCAAAGAGGGCGACAGCGCCAGCGGCCTTGGCTTCGTCGATGCCCATGACGCGAGTCACGACCGGCTTGGAAGCGAAGATCTGCTGGTTGACCAGGTCCTCGACAGCCCTGAGCTGGTCGGAGGACAGAGCCTCGAAGTGCGTAAAGTCAAAGCGCAGGTGCTCGGGCGTCACCAGCGAGCCGGCCTGGGAGACATGCTCGCCCAGGACCTGCTTAAGCGCAGCGTCGAGCAGGTGGGTGGCGGTATGGTTGCGGCGCAGGAAACCACGGCGCTCGGCGTCGAGCGCGGCGGTCACGGCAGCACCGACGGTCAGCGTGCCCTCGGCAACGTGCGCGACGTGGGCATACAGGCCATTGTGGTTCTTGGTATCGGAAACGGTCAGCGCAACGCCCTCGGCGGAAAGCTCACCAGCGTCGCCCTGCTGGCCGCCCATCTCGGCATAGAACGGGGTGCGGTCGAGCACAACCTCGACATCCTCGCCAGCGGCAGCGGACTCGACGGACTCGCCGTTGCGAACAATGGCGACAACCTTTGCGCCCTCGATGACGTCGTTGTCATAGCCGTCGAATTCGGTCGCGGCAACCTTGTCGGAAAGCTCGACCCACACGTCGTTGAAGCTGCCCCAGGCGTCGCCCTTGGCGTTGGCGCGGGCGCGTGCCTTCTGGTCCTCCATGCAGGCGGTGAAGCCGTCCATGTCGACGTCGTGACCGGCGGCGCCGGCGATCTCGACGGTCAGGTCGATGGGGAAACCAAAGGTATCGTGCAGCTTAAAGGCAACGTCGCCCGGAAGGACGGCGCCCTCGGCGAGCGCTGCCAAGGCCTCGTCCAGGTAAACGCGGCCGTTGTCGAGCGTCGTGGAGAAACGCTCCTCCTCGGA
>CABSNL010000038.1 GCA_902479095.1 uncultured Collinsella sp.
ACACTTCTAGCTTCGTCGGCAGCGTCAGATGTGTATAAGAGACAGCGGCTACGTGGTGAGCGTCCCGCGCTGGATTCAGCCGAGTGAGGAAGGCGTTGAGATCGGCGCGCTGGCAACGGGGGAGGGCGGCATCACCGACGACGTCTCGGCCCGCCATGCCCATATCTGGTGCGACGAGTCTGGCGCATGGTTTGTCGAGGACCTGTCGTTCACTAACGGCACCGTGGTGGTAAACGGGGCCACGAGTGTGTGTATTCAAGTAGAGCCCGGCCGCTCCGCCCAGCTCAACCCCGGCGACGAGCTCAAACTCGGCGAATCCACCACCTACGCCATCCTGCTCGGCGCCCTCTAGCCGGCAGTTAGGGACGTTCCTTTCCTGCCGGTACTTGGGGACACTCCTTGGCGCGTCAGAGCCAGTCGTCCGGGGATGGAGGGACCATTCTGGCCTTTGGCGGTCACCCGAGGTAAACCTTTACCGCCCGCCTATATTTGTCGAAATTACACTTAACGGCGGGGTACAATAAACCCGCATGCGGATTTCCGTTGCGGGCGCTTCCCATCGCCGGGGCGTGCCCGGGAGCATCCGGCATGCGGCCTTTGCGGCGCTCGGTCATGTGCAAGACGGGCGGTCGGGTCTGTGGGGCGCATCAGCTGTCCCTCGCCTCGGCATGTCTTCTCTCCACGCCACGTACCTGCTGCTGAGCCTGCCTGCCAGATGATTGGAAGCAACAGCGTAAATCCCATCACGCCAACATCCCGGCGATCGCCGGGGCCTGTATACCTATATGAGAGGAGAGGGGTATATGGCGCGTAAGTTTAAGTCTATGGACGGCAACGAGGCGGCCGCATATGTTTCGTATGCGTACACCGAGGTAGCGGGAATTTATCCCATTACGCCGTCCAGCCCGATGGCCGACCATGTCGACCAGTGGGCGGCCCAGGGTCGCAAGAACATCTTCGGCACCCCGGTCAAGGTCGTCGAGATGGAGTCCGAGGCAGGTGCAGCCGGTACCGTTCACGGTTCGCTGGGCGCCGGTGCTCTGACCACCACCTACACGGCTTCTCAGGGTCTGCTCCTGATGATCCCGAACATGTACAAGATCGCGGGCGAGCAGCTCCCGGGCGTCTTCCACGTCTCCGCGCGTTGCGTCGCTTCCCACGCCCTGAACATCTTCGGTGATCACTCCGACGTCATGGCCTGCCGTCAGACCGGTTTCGCCATGCTCGCCGAGGGCAACGTCCAGGAGGTCATGGATCTCTCGCCGGTGGCTCACCTTGCCGCCATCGAGGGCAAGACCCCGTTCCTTAACTTCTTCGACGGCTTCCGCACCAGCCACGAGATCCAGAAGGTCGCCATGTGGGACTACAAGGATCTGGCCGAGATGTGCGACATGGACGCCGTCCAGGCTTTCCGCGATCACGCGCTCAACCCTGAGCACCCGCACACCCGTGGCAGCCACGAGAACGGCGACATCTTCTTCCAGAACCGCGAGGCCTGCAACAAGGTCTACGACGAGCTTCCCGTCGTCGTCGAGGGCTACATGAAGAAGATCAACGAGAAGCTCGGCACCGATTACGGCCTGTTCAACTACTACGGCGCTCCCGATGCCGATCGCGTCGTCGTGTGCATGGGCTCCTTCTGCGACGTGCTTGAGGAAGTCATCGACTACCTCAACGCTCACGGCGAGAAGGTCGGCCTGGTCAAGGTTCGTCTGTTCCGTCCGTTCTCCATCAAGCACTTCGTCGACGTTCTCCCCGAGACCGTCCAGAAGATCGCCGTCATGGACCGTACCAAGGAGCCGGGTTCCATCGGCGAGCCGCTCTACCAGGACGTCGTCTCCGCTCTCTACGAGGCCGGCAAGACGGGTATCAAGGTCGTCGGCGGCCGTTACGGTCTGGGCAGCAAGGACACGCCTCCCGCGTCCGCGTTCGCTGTCTTCGAGGAGCTCAAGAAGGACGAGCCCAAGCGCGAGTTCACCATCGGCATTGTCGACGACGTGACCAACCTGAGCCTGCCCGAGGCCGAGGATGCGCCCAACACCGCAGCCCCCGGCACCATCGAGTGCAAGTTCTGGGGTCTGGGTGGCGACGGTACCGTCGGCGCCAACAAGAACTCGATCAAGATCATCGGCGATCACACCGACAAGTACGTTCAGGCCTACTTCCAGTACGACTCCAAGAAGACCGGCGGCGTCACCGTCTCGCACCTGCGCTTTGGTGATTCCCCGATCCGTTCGCCGTACTACGTGACCAAGGCCGACTTTGTCGCCTGCCATAACCCCAGCTACATCGTTAAGGGCTTCAAGATGGTCCGCGACGTCAAGCCGGGCGGCACCTTCCTGGTCAACTGCCAGTGGAGCGACGAGGAGTTCGCCGAGCACATGCCCGCCGTGGCCAAGCGCTACATCGCGAACAACAACGTCAACGTCTACCTGATCGACGCTATCGACCTGGCGGCCAAGGTCGGCATGGGCAAGCGCACCAACACGGTGCTCCAGTCTGCCTTCTTTGCGTTGGCCAAGGTCCTGCCCGCCGAGGACGCCCTGCAGTACATGAAGGACGCGGCTACCAAGTCCTACATGAAGAAGGGCCAGGCCATCGTCGACGCCAACCACAAGGCCATCGATGCCGGCGCTACCGCCTTCCGTAAGTTCGAGGTTCCGGCCGACTGGGCTACCGCCGAGGATGCCGCTCCCGTCGAGCTCTCCGAGGAGACCAAGTCCGCTATCGCCCAGCAGGTCAAGAACCTGCTCGAGCCCATCGATCGCATGGACGGCGACAGCCTGCCTGTTTCCGCCTTCGTCGATTGCGCCGACGGCCAGTTTGAGCTGGGCGCCTCCGCATACGAGAAGCGCGGCGTCGCCGTGGTCGTTCCCCACTGGGACGAGACCAAGTGCATCCAGTGCAACCAGTGCGCCTATGTGTGCCCGCATGCCACCATCCGTCCGTTCGCGATGACCGAGGACGAGGCTGCTGCCGCGCCCGAGGCTACCCGCACGCTCGACGCCATGGGCCCCAAGGCCAAGGGCATGAAGTTCACCATGGCCGTGTCCCCGCTCGACTGCATGGGTTGCACCAACTGCGTCAAGGTCTGCCCCAAGGGCGCCCTCGAGATGGTTCCCACCGAGCAGGAGATGGACCAGCAGCCCGTTTGGGACTACATGGTCGAGAACGTCTCCGAGAAGAAGGAGCTCATCGCGGCCAACGTCAAGGGCAGCCAGTTTAAGCAGCCCTACCTGGAGTTCTCCGGCTCCTGCGCCGGCTGCGCCGAGACCGCCTATGCACGTCTGGTGACCCAGGTCGCCGGCGACCGCATGTTCATCTCCAACGCCACCGGCTGCTCCTCCATTTGGGGCAACCCCGCTGCCACCGCTCCTTACTGCAAGGACAAGGACGGTCACGGCCCGGCGTGGAACAACTCCCTGTTCGAGGACAATGCCGAGCACGGTCTGGGCATGGCCGTCGGTTACGAGGCCGTCCAGAAGAAGCTGATCGCCGCTACCCAGGACATCATCGCTGCCGATGGTCCGTCCGATGAGCTCAAGGCCGCCGGCCAGGCTTGGATCGACTCCGTCAACGACGCCGAGGCCTCCAAGACCGCTGCCGCTGCCTACGTTGCCGAGCTCGAGAAGTGCGGCTGCGACGCTTCCAAGGCGATCCTCGCCGACAAGGCTTACCTCACCAAGAAGTCTTTCTGGATCTTCGGCGGCGACGGCTGGGCCTACGACATCGGCTTCGGTGGCCTGGACCACGTCTTGGCTTCCGGCCACAACGTCAACGTCTTCGTCTTCGACACCGAGGTCTACTCCAACACCGGCGGTCAGGCCTCCAAGGCCTCGAACCTGGGCCAGGTCGCTCAGTTCGCCGCTGCCGGTAAGGTGACCAAGAAGAAGTCCCTGGCCGAGATCGCCATGAGCTACGGCTACGTCTACGTGGCGCAGGTCGCCATGGGCGCCAACCCGGCTCAGACCCTCAAGGCCATCCACGAGGCCGAGGCCTACGACGGCCCGTCCCTCATCATCGGCTATAGCCCCTGCGAGATGCACTCCATCAAGAAGGGTGGCATGCAGAACTGCCAGGCCGAGATGAAGAAGGCTGTCGAGTGCGGTTACTGGAACCTCTTCCGCTTCAACCCCGAGGCTGCTGCCGGCAAGAAGTTCTCGCTCGATTCCAAGGAGCCCGCGGGCGGTTATCAGGAGTTCCTGATGAACGAGGCCCGTTACGCTTCGCTGACGCGTTCCTTCCCCGAGCGCGCCGAGGAGCTCTTCAAGGAGAACGAGCAGGCCGCTATGGACCGCTATCAGCACCTGCTGAAGCTCAAGACGGTGTACAACGAGGCCTAGGTCTCCCACCGCAGGATCTGAGGGCTGACCTTCGCGGACGTCCTCGGACATGAAAGAACCCCCGCTGCGCACTACGTGCGGCGGGGGTTCTTTCGTCCTGCGGAGTGTCCGCGAAGGTCAGCCCTCAGATCCTGCTACGACTACGACCTCGGATTGTGTGGGCGGATGAAGGACGTGGTTGTGGGGGCCTTTAGTCCCCTTCGCTGTTTCGCGGCTTTGCCGCGAAACCTAGCGCCACTTTGGGGATGGATGGAGGTTTTGGCTGTTGCTGCCTTCTATCCCCGTGCTTTGGGGCTGGTTGCCTTTTTGGAGCTCATCTTTATTCCTTATGCTGAATGAAAAGCCCCATGTTTTTGCAGGGGTGCATACTCGTCTTATTAATGCATAGAATCTCGTATAGTGCGAGTAAGATATTACGTTGTCTGTTTTGTGTTTAGTGGAGATATAGTTTGCATAATCTAGTCTAATCCCTGCTCTATTAAAATAAAGTTGCACGTAAATGGCGTAGATATACCTAAGCTGTGCTTCTTTACGCTGAGCGGGTAAAAATGACCGTTCACCGTTCAACTGTTTTCAAAATGAATAAAATGAGCGATAAAGAGAATATAAACCTTAATAAACTCGCGTATCGCACGGACACGGGTTATTAATGGGTTGTAGGCCTTTTACAGAAGGGATTCCAGCAATGTCTAAGCCTCTTGGCAAGCCCGATCGTATTGTCGTCGCCCTTGGCGGCAACGCCCTCGGCAACAACCCCGTCGAGCAGATCGAGGCCGTGAGCAACACCGCCCACGCTCTCCTTGGTCTTATCGAGCAGGGTAACGAGATCATCATCACCCACGGCAACGGCCCGCAGGTCGGCATGATCCAGAACGCCTTCGCCGCTGCCCACGATGCCATCGGCACCCCCGAGATGCCGCTGCCCGAGTGTGGCGCCATGTCCCAGGGCTATATTGGTTATCACCTGCAGCAGGGCATCGGCCGCGAGATGCACAAGCGCTATAAGCGTTGGCACGCCGCCACCGTCGTCACCCAGATCGAGTGCGATCCGGATGATCCCGCGTTCAAGAACCCGACCAAGCCGATCGGCCCCTTCTACACCGAGGAGCAGGCCAAGGAGTTCATGGCCGAGGACCCCTCCAAGGTCTTCGTCGAGGATTCCGGCCGCGGCTGGCGTCGCGTCGTCGCTTCCCCCGATCCCAAGAAGATCGTCGAGGCTGACTCCATCCTCAACCTGCTCGACAACGAGTTCATCGTCATCGCCTGCGGTGGCGGCGGCATCCCCGTCGTTCGCGACTACGAGAACAAGGGCTGCTACAAGGGCGTTCCCGCCGTCATCGACAAGGACCTGGGCGGCGAGCTGCTGGCCGAGGACTGCGACGCCGACGTTCTGTTCCTGCTGACCGCCGTTGAGCATGTCGCCATCAACTTTGGCAAGCCCAACCAGGAGGAGCTCGAGGACCTCACCGCCGACGAGGCCGAGCGTCTGGCCGACGAGGGTCAGTTCGGCAAGGGTTCCATGGAGCCCAAGGTCCGCGCTGCCATCAAGTTCGCCCGTTCCCGCAAGGGCCGCACCTGCATCATCGGTGCTCTGGACAAGGCCGCCGAGACCATGGCCGGCCTCTCCGGTACCCGCATCCACGAGTAGTCTCTACTCTGTTGCCTCTCTCGTGGGCGCCAGGCAAAGCGCCCGCAAACTAGCCTCTCTTCATGAGCCCCGCAGTCCGCTCCGACTGCGGGGCTTTTGTTTCAACCCGGCACTTGGGGACCCGGCACTTGGGGACGTTCCTTTCCTGCCAACAGCTTGGGGCAGCCCTTTTCGACAGCGCGAGCGGTCGTCTGCAAAGACCGTCCCCAGTGGCTGGTCATTTAAGTCTGTCCCCAATGACTAGTAGTAGGCCCACATGGCTTTGATTTCGTTGAGGACTTCTACGACGCCCCAGCGGCGGGCGCTGCGGCTTTGCGAGTTGGGGTCGTAGACACCGATCTGGTCGGCGTCGTCAATCCCGTAGAGCACGATGTAATGACCAACGTTGGTAAACGTGCCGGGACGCACGGCGGCGATTACGGGGGCACCCGAGCGCAAGGCCTGGGCCATCGAGTCTCGATCGTTGTAGAGCTGCGTCCCGTTAAGCCCCAGCTGCCCAGCGCCGCTCGTCATAAACGACCACTCGGTGGCACCGGTGGGTGCATAGTTGCCCGCCTCGGAAAGAGCGCACATATCGACAGGCGTCATATCGGTGTGGCCGGTCTTATAGATGTAGACCATGGTAAGACAGGTGGGGCCGCAGGCATTTTGACGGATGCTACCGCCGGCGTAGGGCAGCTCCGACCATGCCGGATCGATCTGATAGATATGGGGCATGGTGCCGGCTTGCCACTGCGAGCGCGGGGTCGAAAACGCAAACGAGTAGCCGGGCGCAACCGGGGCCTTGAGCAGCTTGTCCTCGGCGGCGGGCTCCAGGCCGGCAGAGCCATGCGAGGCACACGACCCCAGATACACAAAGGCCAGACATGCCATGATGGAGCACAGGACAAGACAGAGACGATGAATCCGCGGATTGGTGGCCCTGACACGTCCCATCGGCCGTGCCTGCTTTGCGCTGCGTCCGTCGCGGGGCTTCGAAAAGAAACGGCTGATGTGATTGTCAGACTTTCGTCGATCGTTTTTCTGCCGCCGAGGCACTTCGGCCCGGCGTTGACGGGTGCCCGAGTATGGGCAATCAGCCTGACGTGCGCTGGCATTCTGCGGCATAGACGACGAGGGGCGATCCTGCGGACGCTGCGGGTTCTGCGGCCCGTCGCTGTCAGAAACACTCCTGGATGTTGGCGTGGTACGCCCGGCAAGGCGAACGTTTCGCTGCCGTTCGCCGTCGTTGTATCCGTATGCCATTTGTACCGCCTCGTCTCATGTATGACCCGTCCATCCTACAAAAAAGACGTGCAGCAAATGAGTGCGTGCAACAAAAGTTCGATAAACGGCATGAACAGGGTGGACTTGGCGCTCCCCGCCGTTCGTCCCAAAAACGGCGCCGTTCGTTTTGCGATTCTGCCTTCGGTCGAGCCACAAGCGGCGTTGCTGCGCCAAGGCCGTATCTTAAAGCCACGAAATAAAAGCGCGCGGCAAAACGGACCGCGCAAGGGGTGACGCCAAGGGGCGTCAAAAAGGAAAGGAGGGGGAACAATGGCGGACAAGAACGCAGAAGTTGCAGTCGAGGGTGATGGCGGCATGAAGAAAACGCTTTCGCTCTGGAACTTCTTCACCATCGGTTTCGGTGCCATCATCGGTACCGGTTGGGTTCTGCAGGTTGGCGACTGGATGGTCGTGGGCGGCGGTCCCGTTCCCGCTATGATCGCATTTCTCTTGGGTGCAATCTTCCTCGTGCCCGTCGGAGCTGTTTTCGGTGAGCTCACGGCTGCTATCCCCATCTCGGGCGGCATCGTCGAGTATGTCGATCGTAGCTTTGGCCGTACGCTGAGCTACATCACCGGATGGCTTTTGGCCCTGGGCAACGGCATCCTGTGCCCGTGGGAGGCCATCGCCATTTCGACCCTCGTGTCCGAGATGTTCGGCAGCCTGCCCGGCCTTGAGTGGCTGCGCGCCGTCAAGCTCTACACCATACTGGGGGCCGACGTCTACCTGTTCCCGACGCTGATCGCGCTCGGCTTTGCAGTCTACGTCATCTTCCTCAACTTCCGCGGTGCCAGCTCGGCCGCCAAGCTCCAGGCCTTCCTGACCAAGGCCCTGCTCTGCGGCATGCTGCTCGCCATGGGCGTCTCGCTGTTCACCGGCTCGCCGGACAACGCCATGCCCGTGTTCTCCCAGGTCGCCGGCGCTGGCGGCGGCAAGGCCGCTACCGAGAGCACCAGCCTGTTCGCCGGCATCGTGTCGGTCCTGGTTCTGACTCCGTTCTTCTACGCCGGTTTCGACACCATTCCTCAGCAGGCTGAGGAAGCAGCCGAGGGCCTCAACTGGAACAAGTTCGGCAAGATCATCTCCCTGGCCCTGCTGGCCGCTGGCGGCTTCTACATGGTCTGCATCTACTCGTTCGGCACCATCCTCGACTGGCATGAGTTTGTTAAGAGCCCGGTTCCCGCGCTTGCCTGCCTCAAGGGCATCAACATGCTTCTGTACCTGGCCATGCTCGTCATCGCCACGCTTGGACCCATGGGTCCGATGAACTCCTTCTACGGCGCCACGAGCCGCATCATGCTCGCCATGGGCCGCAAGGGCCAGCTGCCCGAGCAGTTCGCCGAGGTCGACCCCAAGTCCGGCGCTCCCAAGCTCGCCTGCGTCGTTCTGGGCGTCATCACCGTCGTCGGTCCGTTCCTGGGCAAGAACATGCTCATCCCTCTGACCAACGTGTCGGCTCTCGCCTTCATCTTCTCCTGCGGCATGGTCGCCCTCGCTTGCCTGCGTATGCGCTTCACCGAGCCCGACCTGCCTCGTCCCTACGAGGTGCCCGGCGGCAAGTTTGGCATCTGCCTCGCCATCGCTGCCTGCGCCATCATCATCGGCCTGCTCGTGATTCCGTTCTCTCCCGCCTCCCTCAACATGGTGGAGTGGAGCATCGTGATCGGCTGGTTGGCTATTGGCCTGGCTCTCATGGCCTTCACCAATTCCCGCAAAAAGTAACGCCGAGCCGGGGCGGATCAGGTGCGCGGGACCCTCTCTTCCGCGCACCGAACCCGGCACCACTTGGGTAGCTTTGTGAGGCCTTAACCCAATACGGCCTCGCCCACTATATGGATCCATAAGGAGGAACCATGTCCACTAAGTATGCAATCGTTGGCGGCAAGCTCATCGACGGTACCGGCGCCGAGCCGGTCGAGAACTCCCTCGTTCTCGTCGACGACAACGGCAAGATCGAGTACGCCGGTGCCATGCAGGACCTTCCCGAGGGCGTTGAGGTCATCGACGCCGCCGGCAAGACCGTCCTTCCCGGCCTGATCGACACCCACCTGCACTTCTCGGGCAACTTGACCGACGATGACACCGACTGGGTCATGCAGCCGCTCCTCGAGAAGCAGGCCGTCGCCGTCAAGCAGGCCTACGACTGCCTCACCCACGGCCTCACCACCGTCTGCGAGATCGGCCGCTTTGGTATCCAGATCCGTGACTGCATCGACAAGGGCGTCTTCAAGGGCCCGCGCGTTCTGGCCACCGGCCTTGGCTTCTGCCGCGTTGCCGGCCACGGCGACTCCCACCACTGCAGCCAGGAGCTCAACAAGGAATCGCACCCCTGGGGCGATCAAGTCGACGGTCCTTGGGATCTGCGCAAGGCCGTCCGTCGTCGCCTGCGCGAGAGCCCCGATGCCATCAAGATCTGGGCTACCGGTGGCGGCATCTGGCGCTGGGACTCCGGTCGCGACCAGCACTATTGCTCCGAGGAGATCCAGGCCGTGGTCGAAGAGGCAAAGATGGTCGGTATCCCCGTGTGGAGCCACTGCTACAACAATCACGCCGCTGCCTACGATTCCGTTCGCTTTGGCTGCGAGCAGCTGATTCACGGTTTCGATATCGATGAGCGCACCATGGACCTCATGGCCGAGCAGGGCACCTTCTTCACTCCGACGATCGCCTTCCTGCCCACCTGGTACGCCACCTATCCGCCCGTCTACGTTCCCGAGCTGCACGACAAGTACGAGGGCACCCTGGTCGAGAAGGAGCTGCAGCGCAACTACGACTGCCTGCGCGAGGCCAAGAAGCGCGGCGTCGTCATGACGATCGGCTCCGATTCCTTCTCCTTCGTCACCCCGTACGGCACCTGCTCCATCGAGGAGATGTACGAGTTCGTCGACAAGATCGGCTTCACCCCGGTCGAGACCATCACCTGCGCCACCCTCAACGGTGCCAAGATGTGCCACATCGAGGACGAGACCGGTTCTATCGAGGCCGGCAAGTGCGCCGACCTGCTGGTCGTCAACGGTGACGTCGCCGCCGACATCCACGTGCTCAACACCGACAACATGGACGTCATCATGAAGGACGGCTGGATCGTCGAGGCAGGCACCTTTGGCGAGGCCAACAAATACAGCGCCTAAGATACCGTTTGTCGATGGCTGGATGTAAAACACAGTTTTTGATTGCATAATGCAATGGAGAGGGTCGCTTGCGGCCCTCTTTATTGCTATGGGGTGCGTCAGTAAGAAGGAGATGACGGTGGATCTCAATAGGCTGATTCTGGGCAAGAGTTACAACTCTACCAAGGTCTTTCGTACCGCTCAGCATGTGGTTCAAGCCATTTTGCTCGGTATTGTCGTTCCGCTGCTTATCCTGCTGCTCATCTGGGATCTAACCGATAATCCCAATCCCGTTCCGGCCGTTGTCGTCATTGCCGGCTTGGTCATGCTGTGCTTCTTCTTCTCGTACGTCTTTGTCGTTCCCGACGACCTCACATCGAGCGCAACCGACCGCACGCTCGCCATCGCTTCAAAAATATTCGCCTACACGTCGCGCGGCCTTACGCCCGAAGCTGCCCTGGGCGCCTCTAAGATCATCCTGTCCGAAACTATCGCCTCTGCCATCTGCTTTACCGACGGCAAGCAGGTGTTGGCAAGCTGGGGCGAGGACTCGGCAAAATGCCCCGCGGGCACCCCGGTGGTGCTGCGGACTACGCTCAACGTGATCAACAGCGGCGAGCAAAGCGTGTTCTCGCGCGATGCCTCGACCGAGACAGGTGGCTACTTTCCACGCCTGCGCGCCGGTATTGTCGCACCGCTTACCGTGCGCGGGCATTGCGTGGGCACGCTCGAGCTGTATTATCCCCGTCTGAGCAGCATCGATATGCGCCAGACGGCGCTTGCCTCGGGCTTTGCTGACCTCATTTCCACGCAGCTTGCGAGCTTTGAGCTCGAGCGCCAGGACGAGCTTACGGCCCGCGTGGAGCTGCGCGCCTTGCAATCGCAGGTCGATCCTCATTTTCTATTCAATACCATTAGCACGATCGTGTCGCTCGTTCGAACCGAGCCCGACAAGGCGCGATCGCTGCTGATCGACTTCTCCAACTACTATCGTCAGACGCTTTCTGATTCCGATACGCTCACCACGCTCGAGCACGAGGTGGAACAGGGTACTCGTTATATCAATCTTATGCAGGCCCGGTATGGCGACGGCCGTTTGCGCGTCTCGGTCGATATCGACTTTGAGGTGCGCGATTGCATGGTGCCGCCGTTTATCTTGCAGCCGTTGCTCGAAAACTGCATCAAACACGCGCAGCGCGAGACCGAGCCGCTTTCTATTCATGTTAGGGCTTTCGAGACCGATGACGGTTTGGAGATCATCGTCGAGGACGATGGCATCGGTATGAGCGAAGAGGTCTGCGCGCATCTGTTTGAGCAGCATCGCTTGGAGGAGCCCGAGAGCATTACCGCCGACGGCTCCGTCAAGCGAGGTTGCGGCCTGGCGCTCTTCAACGTGCTTCAGCGCATCCATTTCTTTTACGGAGAAGATTCCGGCATGCGCGTGAAGTCCCAGGAGGGCGTGGGGACGCAGGTCATCGTCGAGCTGAACGGCGAGCCGCATGAGCCGGCGCCGTTGACGGCGTAGCACGCGGTTGGATTGAGAGAAAAAGAGGGGAAGCACATATGTCCGAAGGCTGGAACATCTTGGTGGTTGATGACGAGCCTCCCATTAGGGCTGAGCTACGCTATCTGTTGGAAAAGGATACGCGTGTGGGTCAGATTGCCGAGGCGGGCAATGTCACCGAAGCCGTGGAGTCGATTCTGTCGAACAAGCCCGACGTGTTGTTTTTAGACATTACCATGCCCGGTCGCTCGGGAATTGAGCTTGCCGAGACGCTGCAGAACCTAAAGACGCCGCCGGTGGTTGTGTTTGTGACGGCGTTTGCCGAATTTGCCGCCGATGCGTATAACCTCGATGCGGTCGACTATGTCGTCAAGCCGGTCGAGGACGCACGCCTGTCAAAGGCACTCGACAAGATCGAGGCAGCCTTGGGTGCCCGTCGTGTTATCCATGCTCCGCGCCAGCCTTTGCGTCTGACGGTGGACCGCGGGGGCAAAAAGGTGTTCATTCCCGCCGCAGACGTCTGCTACTTTGAGGCGCGCGCCGATTTTTGCAACGCCATCTGCGCCGAGGGAACGTACCTGATCAATGAGTCGATCTCTTCGCTCGAGCGTCGCTTGGACTCCGAGGGCTTTATTCGCGTTCATCGCAGCTACCTGGTCAATTTGGAAGACGTGCACAATGTTGAGATTGGCTCCACGGGGTTGATGGAGCTCAGGCTCGACCGCGTGAACTCGACGGTACCGGTGTCCCGTCGTCGTGCCGCCGAGGTCAAGTCGCACCTGGGGCTTGCGTAAGAGGCTTGCGTGCCGTCGTTTACCATCGCAGGTTTGGCATGGGCGCGCGGTGGGCATAATGGGTGGCATCGAATGAAATCGAAAGGATCATTATGCCCGCGCTTATCACCCATCATCTGTTTGGCGAGGAAAGCATCGACCGTCTTCCGCAGGGCGTCATCACGTCCGATGAAGAGCGCATTGCCTTTATCTTGGGCAACCAAGGCCCCGACCCGTTTTTCTTTCACATTCTGACACCGCGTGTTTCCGACTGCACGCTGCTGGCGCAGGTCATGCATCGGTCGCGCATGTCTCGCCAGTTCGCGTGCCTGCGCGACGGCGTGTCGCATCTGCTGCCGCGCGACGCCAGCTTGGGTCGCGCCTTTGCACTGGGCCTGCTGTCTCATTACGTGCTCGACCGCAACGCCCACCCCTTTGTCTATGAGCAGCAGTTTGGCATCGTGGAATCCGACTCAGAGCTTGAGGATTCGAGCAGTCAGGTCCATGCCGTGATCGAGAGCGACCTGGATGTACTGATGCTGCAGCTTAAACGCGATGGCGCTACGGTCGACGATTACCCGCCGGCGGGCGAGATCGTCACCACCGATCGCATCAATCGCGTGGCCGGCGTGCTGATGAGCTATGTTGCCGGACGCGTGTACGGCATTGACATTCCGGCGGGGGAGTACGGTGCTGCCGTTGCCAATATGCAGCGACTTTACCGCGCGATTGAGCCGGCCGGCTCCGCAAAGACGCGCGCGATCTCGCTGGTTGAGGGCTTGGTGCACGACTACTCGCTGCTCGACGGCCTTGCCCATCGCGTGACGACGGAGCTGCCCGAGCGCACCGGTAACCTGGGCCATCTGACATGGAAGAATCCCTTTACCGACGAGGTCTCGAACGAGAGTTTCCCCGAGGTCTTTGATCGCGCGCTGGTCGATTACGAGTGCACGGTCGCACGTTTTATCGAGACCGGTGACATGGATGCCGTGACCAGTCACGTCAACTACAGCGGTCGCGCGCTCAATGCCGATGAGGAGTTCGACCGCGAGGAATAGGGCCCGTGCGTGCCCCTTTGCCGAATCCTTACCGGCGGTTCTGGACAATTGGGGTACGATGAACTAACTGCATATCGGGCGAATACGAAGGGTCCCTGTCCATGAAATACACCAAGCTCGAGCGTAACTGGGTTATGTATGATGTGGGCAATTCGGCCCTCGTGCTGCTCAATACCTCGGTGGTGCCCATTTACTTTAACGCCATCAATACCGGCGCTTCTTCGGCCGACCTGGTGGTCGCCTGGGGCAATGCGCAGACGATCGCCTCGCTGGTCATCGCCATGCTCATGCCCATTCTGGGCGCGCTTGCCGACTACGCCGGCAACAAGATCAAGTTCTTCTTGGGCTTCTTCCTCACGGGCCTGGTGCTTTGCCTGGCGCAGGCTATCCCAATGTCCGCCATGGCATTTTTGACCGTGTACGTGCTGTGCACCATCGGCCTTAACTCTTCTATGACGTTCTACGACGCCATGCTGCCCGACATTACCACCGACGAGCGCATGGACGCCGTGTCCAGCTCGGGCTATGCCTGGGGCTACATCGGTTCCACCGTGCCGTTCGTCATCTGCCTGGCGCTCATCATGGGTGGCCCCGCTCTTGGCGTCCCTACCATGCTGGCAACGCGTCTGTCGTTTATCATCACTGGTGCCTGGTGGCTCATCTTTACCCTGCCGCTCATTCGCACCTATAAGCAAAAGTACGGTCGCGAGCGCGGTCCCGAGGACACTATCGGCCACATCGTGGGCGGTGTGTTCTCCGAGGTCGGACACACCATGCGCGAGATCGCCCACAACAAGACCGTGCTGGTCTACATGATCGCGTTCTTCTTCTATATCGACGGTGTGCACACGGTCATTTCCATGGCAACCAGCTACGGATCGGCCTTGGGCATCGATTCGACCCAGTTGGTCCTGGCGCTGCTCGTCACGCAGTTCGTGGCCTTTCCGTCCGCCATCATCTACGGCAAGCTCGCCGGCCGCGTGGGCACGCTCAACATGATCTTGGTGGCAGTCGCCGCCTATATGGGCATTGTGCTGTTCGCCGCGTTCTTCCTAAAGACCGCCTTTGAGTTTTGGGTGCTTGCCATTATGGTCGGCCTGTTCCAGGGCGGCGTGCAGGCGCTTAGCCGTAGCTACTTTGGTCGCATTATCCCCAAGGAAAAGTCCAACGAGTACTACGGCTTCTTTGACATCTTCGGTCGCTATGCAAGCGTCATGGGCACTTTCCTAGTGTCGGTCGTCACCTCGCTGACCGGCAACCCGTCGCTGGGCGTCCTTTCCATTGGCGTGCTGCTGATCGTTGGCTTTATGCTGCTGGTCCGCCTGTCCCGCATGACTCGGGCGGCAGAGCATGCCGCATAGGAGCGAGCGGCTATTGTGCCTGTCCACGGTACTCTTTTGGGGTTATCCGCAATAAACATTGCGACTTGCGAGCAATGATTTGCCCAAGTGGGTATGATGGAATCAGCTAGGTCGCGGGGCGTCGCCTGTGTTTGGCGGCGTCCCGTTTTTGTGTTGCAGGGAGGGTAAGGCATGAACGCCACAGTCGTGATTCCAACGTATTGGGCGGGCGATGACGCTTGCGCAAACGCCCCTGGCACCTATGACCATTCGACGCGACTCAACGCCGACAATCCCGAACTCGACCGCTGCCTGGCCTCGCTTGAGCAGGTACGTGACATCCCGCGCATCATCCTTTTGGTGGTCTGTCCCGTTTCTGCCACAGCCGATGTGTCGCTGCACGTGCGCGAGATTGTCGACGCGCATCCCACGCTCAAGGTCACCGTTGTCACCAACACCCAGGCCTCGCGCATTGCAGACCGGGTTGCTCAGATCGCGCCCAAGGGTTCGGGCGAGTGCGTGAGCCTGCGAGGCTACGGTGCCATCCGCAACATGGGGCTAGCCTGTGCCGCTGTGCTGGGGCATGACGCGGTTATCTTTTTGGATGACGATGAGACTGTCATCGACGCCGACTTTATGAAGCGCGCGACCTATGCGTTGGGGCAGCAGACGCGTCAGGGCTTGCCGATCTTGGTCAAGAGCGGTTATTTCTACGATCGCGACGGCTCGCCGCTGGCTCCCACGGACAAGGCGGGCATCTGCCATCGTTGGTGGACCAAGCGCATCGAGTTCAACCGTTGGATGAAAAAGGCGCTCTCGGGCACCCGCATCTCGCGCTCCAACTACGTGTGCGGCGGCCTGATGGCCCTGCACGCCCGCGCCTTTACGCGTGTGGCCTTTGACCCGTTTATCACCCGCGGCGAGGACTTGGATTACCTCTTTAACATGCACATGTTTGGCTACGACGTGTGGTTCGATAACGAGTGGACCGTGCGCCATCTGCCTCCGGAGTCCGAAAAGCGCTCACCGCGCTTTATGCAGGATGTATACCGTTGGTACTACGAACGGGCCAAGTTGACATTCGCCGCGCATCAAAAGGAGCTCATTCCCGTTACGGCGGCATCGCTCATGCCCTACCCGGGCCCGTGGATTTCGCGCGAGCTCGACGACCGCGTGCGCAAGACCGCTATGGTCCGCAGCGTGTTTACCCGCGAGCACGAGGGCTACCTGCGCATCTGGCGCCATGGTATCGGCGAGGCAAAGGCCTATGCGCGCCAAAACGCTGCAAGCTACCTGCGTTTCCAGAGCTTTTGGCCCAAGATCATGGACGGGCTTTGGCGTGACGCACAACTGATCAGTATCCTGGAGGGGGCCGAATGATCGACCGCCGCGCCCAGCGCGATAGTTCAATATCAATCTTTCGCATCATTGCTGTTGCCTGCGCCATTTGCGTGCTGGTGTACTTTATTTTTGCCTTGGTGACCGGTATCGAGCCGATCGCCACGGTGATTGCCTGCGCGCTGCTGTGCATCTTTATCTTTTTGACGCTCAATCCCGATTCGGTGCGCTCCCAGTACACCGAGGAGACGCTCTCGGTGGCCTCGGCCATGCTCGAGGACATTAAGGGCGGTCTGACGCAGGAGTCGGCGCGTTTGGTGTGCCGGCGCATTTTGCCCGAGACGCGCGCCATGACGGTGGCCATCACCGACGAGGGCAACGTTTTGGCCTGCGCGGGCGAGTTTGAGGAAAAACTACTGCCAGATTCTCCCATCCACACGCTTGCCACACGCTACGTTATCGAACATGGCATCGTGCAGTCGTTCAACCGTATGGTGGATGTCGTGGGCTCGGATGGCTCGCACAACCAAGTCCCCGCCGGCATTATCGCCCCCATCAAGGTGGGCGATCGTACCGTCGGCACGCTCAAGTTCTACTACAAGACCCCGCGCGCCGTCGACCGTACCCAGTATGCGCTTGCCTCGGGCTTTGCCGAGATCTTGTCCACGCAGCTCGCCATCCACGAGCTCGAGGTGCAAAAGGAACTCACAGCGCGCGCCGAGGTGCGTGCGCTGCAGGCGCAGATTAACCCGCACTTCCTGTTCAACACGCTGAACACCATTGCATCGTTTACGCGCACCGACCCGCTGCGGGCCCGCGAACTGCTTCGTGAGTTCTCATCGTTCTATCGTGCCACGCTCGACAACTCGGGATCGCTTATTCCGGTCTCGCGCGAGGTTGCACAGACCAAGCGCTACCTTACCTTTGAGAAGGCCCGCTTTGGCGAGGACCGCGTGCTTGCGACGTTCGATGTGTCCGAGGACGTGGAAGATACGCTGGTGCCGGCGTTCGTGATCCAGCCGATTGTCGAGAACGCCGTACGTCATGGTATGGGCGATGACGACGCCCTGAGGATCGACGTGACCGTTCACCAAGACGGCGAGGATGCAATCTTGATTGCCGTGGCCGATAATGGCGTGGGCATGGATGAGGGTACCGCCGCCAGACTGTTTGACGAGCGTTCTGCCCGTCCCGACGCCAGCTCTCCCCAGGGTGGCGGCGCCGGTGTGGCCATGCACAATATTTCGGAGCGCATCCATCGCTTTTATGGGCCGCACTCCTATACGCGTGTCGAATCGGCGCCGGGCAAGGGCACCAAAGTGCTCCTTCATCTTGATTTGTCAGAGAGCATCTTCGACATTCAAGAGTAAAATAAAAGGCTACGGGCTCAACGTCATGCGACGGATGCCCGGCGTAGTTAGTTGACGAAAGGTTTTATCCCTATGCTGCGTGCGATGATTGTGGATGATGAGGCGCCGGCTCGCTCGGAGCTTCGCTTCCTGCTCGAGCAAACGGGCAAGATCGGCACGATCACGGAGGCGTCGAGCGTCCGCTCCGCCATCGAGATGCTTATGGAAAGTCGCGTGGATGTCGTGTTTCTCGATATCTCGATGCCCGGTGCCTCGGGCCTGCAACTTGCCGAGGCGCTGCATAAGCTCAAAAATCCGCCGGCGATCGTGTTTGTGACTGCGTATAGCGACCATGCGGTCGAGGCATTCGACGTGGATGCCGTCGATTATCTGATGAAGCCGGTCGAGGAAGCTCGCTTGGATCGCGCGATCGAGAAGGTCATGCAACGCACCAAGCCGGTTACGGACAGCAAGGTGACCATCGAGCGTATCCCGGTGGAAAAGGGCGGCCGCAAGGTGCTCATTCCCGTGGACGACATTCGCTTTATCATGGCCAAGGACGATTACTCCTGCATCTATACCGTCGATGATCGCTTTTTGTCGACGACCTCGCTGGCGCAGTTTGAGGCCAAGCTCTGCGACTTTGGCTTCTTCCGTGTTCACCGCCGCTATATCGTCAACTTGGCGTGCGTCACGGATGTCGAGACGGTGCCCTCGGGTGCCATCCAGCTGGGCATTACGGGCGTCGACGAACGCGTGCCGGTTTCGCGCCGCCGCGTCGTGCCGCTCAAGAAGGCCCTGAGTCTCTAGCACACTGGCCCCGCAGCCCTGTAGACCCATCGTCTGCGGAGCCGTGGGGCCTTTTTTGTATGTATCTGCCGAATCGTTTTTTGCGGAAGGGATCCCATGAACAGTGCAAGCGCCAAGCGCATCGACATCATCTCGGACACCCACGGCTATTTATCGCCTGCGCTCTTGGATGAGCTTGAGGGCGCAGATCTGATTATCCACGCCGGCGATCTCACGTCAGAGATGGACTACGAGCACCTATGCACCATCGCCCCCGTGCGGGCCGTATTGGGCAACAACGATTACTACCGCGACTACGGTCCCGATGTAGACCGTCTTGCGCTTTTTACCTACGAAGGCCTCAAATTCGCCGTAGCCCACTACCGCGAAGACCTTCCGGTGGGATCCGTAGACGTAGCCATCAACGGCCACACCCACGTAACCAAAGAAGCCCAAGTGGGCCGCTGCTTAGTCCTCAACCCGGGCAGCGCCAGCTACCCCAGAGGCACCCGAGGCCCCACCATGGCCAGAATGCTAGTAAAAGACGGCAAGATCCTAAGCACTAAGTTTATTGACCTAGAGTAATCACAACAAAAACGGGGGATGCAGATGCGTCCCCCGTTTCCATTTGAGCCAAAGGCGGAAGTTCAACAAGATCCATCAGACCAACCCCGCCGAGGAGCATGCGGGCTAGCCGCGCAGCGGCGCACGCCCGCAAAACTGATTGAACAATGTGACGGCAGGGAGGGTCTCCGGGGCTGAGG
>CABSNL010000039.1 GCA_902479095.1 uncultured Collinsella sp.
ACTTCAAGGGCGCGACCAGAAGGTCAGCGCCCTTTCGTTTCACGTCACCTTGCCTCAAATGCGACCCGCTCGCTGTCCGTCCTCTACCTGCGGCGCTGTCTTGCTCCGGATGCGGTAGTTAGGGACGTTCCTTTTCTGCCGGCAGTTTGGGACACTCCTTGTAGTCATTGGGGACGTTCTTAAATGACTACATAGAACAAGAGTGGATGATCTCCCGGTTTGAGCCTGCATTCAAGCTCAAAGTGGGAGATCATCCACTCTCGTTTCGTTTGTTGATTTCGATGCCTACATTTGGAGGAAGAGTTCGTGGAGGCGGGTGTCTTCGTCGAGTTCGGGGTGGAAGGTTACGCCGAGCTGGTTGTCTTGGCGGGCGGCGACGATGCGGCCATCGACTTCGGCCAGGGCCTTGGCATCGCCGTGCACCTCAACGATGCGGGGCGCGCGGATAAACGTCAGCGGCACTTCACCGTCGATGCCGGCTACCTGCCCCTTGGTTCGAAAGCTGCCGAGCTGCCTGCCGTAGGCATTGCGCTCGACGAGCACATCCATGGTTGCCAGGCGCGGCGTCCCCTTATCGTCGTGGGCGGCAAGGTCGCGCGCCAGCAGAATCAAGCCGGCGCAGGTGCCCAGGACGGGCATGCCTTCAGCGATACGGGCACGAAGCTCCTCGAGCATGCCGAGCTCGGCAAGCAGCTTCCCTTGAACGGTGGACTCGCCGCCGGGAAGTACCAGACGGTCAAAGTCCTGCTTCAAATCAGCCGCCTGCCTCAGCTCAATACAGTGTGCGCCAAGCCCGGATAGTCTTGCCTCGTGCTCGGCAAAAGCGCCTTGGACCGCCAGCACGGCGACCGTTTGGTCTGCATAATCGCTCATGTGCGATCCTTTCTGCCAGACTAGCGTCCGCGCTCCTCCATGATGATTTCGATCTCGTCGGCGTTGATGCCCACCATGGCCTCGCCCAGGTCCTCCGAAAGCTCTGCGATGAGCTTGGCATCGGTGAAGTTTGCCACGGCCTTGACGATGGCGGCGGCGCGCTTGGCGGGGTCGCCGCTCTTAAAGATGCCCGAGCCGACAAAGACGCCCTCGGCGCCCAGTTGCATCATCAGCGCGGCGTCGGCAGGGGTCGCTACGCCGCCGGCGGCAAAGTTCACAACGGGAAGCTTGCCCGTGGCATGGACCTCGCGCACCAGCTCGACCGGAACCTGCAGTTGCTTGGCTGCCTCAAAGAGCTCATCATCGCGCAGGGCAACAACGTCACGGATCTGCTTTTGGATCTTGCGCATGTGGCGTACAGCCTGGACGACGTCGCCCGTGCCCGGCTCGCCCTTGGTGCGGATCATCGTGGCGCCCTCGGCAACACGGCGCAGCGCCTCGCCCAGATCGCGGGCGCCGCAGACAAACGGCACGTCAAACTGGGCCTTGTCGATGTGATAGACGTCATCGGCGGGGGAGAGAACCTCGGACTCGTCGATGTAATCGATCTCGATGGCCTGCAGGACCTGCGCCTCGACAATGTGACCGATGCGGCACTTGGCCATAACAGGGATGGAGACGGCCTCTTGGATGCCCTTGATCATCTTGGGGTCGCTCATGCGCGAGACGCCGCCTGCGGCGCGGATGTCGGCCGGAATGCGCTCGAGTGCCATGACGGCGCAGGCGCCTGCCTCTTCGGCGATGCGTGCCTGCTCGGGCGTGGTGACGTCCATGATGACGCCGCCCTTGAGCATCTGCGCGAGCTCGCGATTGAGTTTGACGCGATCGGCCTTGCTGGTCTGTTCTGCCATGGTTGCTCCCTTGGTTGGCATGTGCATTGCTTGACGGAACATCCTATCGGGGAGCTGGGTATGGCGAAATACTCAGTTTTCGAGATAATTACAAGGTCAGACTAATACCAGATTGAATGACTTAATAAGGTCAGGTGATAGGCTCATGCTTGACTACAATTTGGAAAAACGCGGCGAAGCATCGCTCTATGAGTATGTTTACCAGCAAATTCGAGATGATATCGTAGCTGGACGCATTGTGGCGGGGGAGCATTTGCCGTCTAAGCGCGCCTTTGCCAGTCATCTGGGAATCAGTGTTATTACCATCGAGAATGCATATAGCCAGTTACTCGCTGAGGGCTATATTTGCTCAATACCACGTCGTGGCTACTACGCTTGCGAGCTTCCGGATGCACCGGTTTTGGCTTCGGCTGCGGAGGGCATCGACCGAGATGCCGTCTCTGTGGGCCCCAGCGTGCATGATGTCAACGGACAGGTCGAGCGATTCGATGCGCTTTCTCCTTCTGCTTTGGAGGCGGCGCGGCTTTGGCAAAGCGCGCTACGGGCGACGCTGGCATCCGAAGACGAGCGCGAAATCTTTTCGCCCGCACCGGCGCAGGGCACTGCTCGGCTGCGACGCGCAATTGCTCACCATCTGCACGGGACAAGGGGTATGAATGTCGACCCCAACAACATCGTTATCGGTGCGGGCGCCCAGCTGCTCGATACCATGTTGGTTCAGTTGCTTGGCGCGGACAAGGTGTATGCGGTTGAGGATCCGGGCTATTTGCGTCTGACGCGTATCTATCAGGCTATGGGCTGCAAAGTTCGACATATCCCGTTGGATGATGAGGGCGTGGACTTGAGCACTCTGCAGAAAAGCGGGACCGATGTCCTTCACCTGATGCCGTCCCATCAGTATCCGACCGGTCTTGTGACGAGCATTGCGCGTCGCTATGCGCTTCTGAGCTGGGCCGCTGAGCGACCAGGTCGGTATCTCATCGAAGATGACTTTGATTGTGAGTTTCGCCTTGCCGGGAAGCCGATTCCCGCGCTCGCGTCGATTGATGCCGCCCAGTCGGTTATCTACACCAACACGTTTTCGAAGAGCCTTTCATCGGCGTTGCGTCTAGCGTACATGGTGCTGCCCGATGAGCTGATGGAGCGGTTTAGGTGCAACCTTGGTTTCTATGCCTCGTCGGTGAGTTCTGTCGACCAGGTCGCTTTGGCTCGTTTGCTGGAATCGGGTGATTACGAGCGGCATGTGAACCGCGTGCGCGTTCGTGCTCGTGAGGCGCGTGATGGCCTGATGGCGCTTGTGCGGAAAGCGTTTCCGGCAGGGGAGGTCTCGATCGAGCAGGCAGATGCGGGCCTTTACTGTACCGTGGTTGCGGAGCGTGGAACGGGCGGAAGCTCTTTTGCGCAGGCTCTCGCGCGCTCGAGCATCCCTTTTGTCGATATCAGTGACTGTTATTGGTGTGCCGATGGCGCATCTGTCCCTGAAAACTCAACTCAAATTCTTGTCCAGTATGACGATCTGAGTCCAAAAGTGCTAACTACCTTGGAATTGCAGCTAATGGGGGGCACTCTGCAACCTAAGTGAGTAGACTTTTAGCACTTTGGCGACCAGGAAGTTTTGTAACAAGCTATCTACCTGCGGTTTTGAAAAGCAGGATGACCGGCCTGCTCGGGATGTTCAAAAAAGTCTACTCACTTGCCGCGCAAAGCTCCTGCATGAGAAAAAAATGGGGTTTTCAACAGGGCTTCGTCCAGCTCTTGGCAAGCTTTTGGCCAGTTGGGGAGGGCTGTTGAAAACTTTGCAGTCCGTTCGGCGCCATTTTTGGTGCGTTCGCGCCAATGCGTGACTGACTGGGTTGAAATTCGTGTTTTCCTGTGCCTATGAAGGATCTACTTTGTGACATATCGGCTTTTAGGTACTGGCGTTTGCCTCCTCAAGTCCGCGCTTTGTGTCCGCCGCTTCCACGACCGGAAGAAGACCGGCAGCGATATGATCTCGCCCGCAACCCGACGGCTGCGGTTGCGCTCGGTTTTCCGTTGTATACATTGGTTCGGACGAGAAACAAACGGACTTGTCCTGCCGGCATTAGGCAGCGGCTGTTTCTTGGTGAGCTCCCCAGGGAATCCGTGCTGGAAACGGAGCATGGGTTTTTGGTTACATCTCCTCTACTGACGACATTCATCATGTCGCGGCATCTGACGGATCTTCAGCTTCTTTTGGTATTGGCGGAGATGTGTGGCTTGTTTGCGGTGTGTGCCCTGCCGGCGGCACTTGAGGCGGAGCTTTCGCGTGCAATTGATTCGGGCGCGATTTCGACAACGTTCGGTTGGGTGCGCTGCCCGTCCGAGGACGGCACCGCCTCAAATTTATGGCATCGAGACGCTTTGGTTTTGGGTGGGGACCTTGACCGCTTTTGTTCAGATGTTTGCGGGATGCGTTATGGCAATAGATTTATGGCGGTATCGCAACTCGTTCCATTGGGTGCCGCGTCGCCTTTTGAGGTCGAGGCGTATTTGTTGCTTGGACTGCCGCGAGCCCTGGGAGGCGAAGGGTTTTGCGGCATAGAGCTCAATGTCGAAGTGATACTAAGCACAAGTGCTCGAGCGATTGTGGGAAAGTCCCGTGTGTATATCGATCTGCTTCTGTCTTCGCCGGACGGGAGGCGACAGGTGGCCATTGAATGTCAGGGAAAGGCCTCGCACGGGCGCGCGGGGGATGGCTTGCGCGACGCAGACCGCATGACGGCCCTTCAGGCCATGGGCTACGATGTACTTCTCCTGACACACAGACAGATATCCGATGAGGATAGATTCCGCGCGATCGTTAAGGCCGTATACAGGATGCTCGATGCTGAATATCGTGATAAAAGCTCAGATGAGCAAAGGGCTGAGACATTACTCCGGTCTGAACTATTCGTTGACTGGACAAAATTGGGAGTAATCGACGGGAAGATGCCCGTTAGACACAAAACAGCTCAATCGTGGACGGCTGCGGTTCTAAGTGAGTAGACTTTTGGCACTTTGGCGACCAGGCCGTTTTGCAACAAGTCATTTACCTGCGGCTTTATAAAGTGATATGGATGGTCTGCTCGGCAAGTTCCAAAAAGTCTACTCACTTAGTTTTTGACGAGAAGCCGATGCCGAAGGCGGTCCTATTTCAGGGCGTTAACAAGTTCGTGAGGCACGAAAAAGGCCCGAACCAATACGGTCCGGGCCTCATCGAGCTAGAGGTTATGTCTCAAGCGGTTGGCTTAGCCAAAGTAGCGCTTAAGCAGGCCGGCAAAAGCCTTGCCGTGGCGGGCCTCGTCGCGAGCCATCTCGTGCACGGTGTCGTGGATGGCATCGAGGCCGGCGGCCTTGGCACGCTTGGCAAGATCGGTCTTGCCGGCGGTGGCGCCGTTCTCGGCCTCAACGCGCATCTCGAGGTTCTTCTTGGTGGAGTCGGTCACGACCTCGCCCAGGAGCTCGGCGAACTTGGCGGCATGCTCGGCCTCCTCGTGGGCAGCCTTCTCCCAGTACAGGCCGATCTCGGGATAACCCTCGCGATGAGCGACGCGAGCCATGGCCAGGTACATACCGACCTCGGAGCACTCGCCCTCAAAGTTGGCGCGCAGGTCGGCAACGATGTCCTCGGAGACGCCCTCCATCTTGGCGACGCCCACGACGTGCTCGGCAGCCCACTCGAGCTGACCCTCCTCCTGCTTCAGGAAACGAGAACCGGGAACGCCGCACTGGGGGCACTTAAAATCCTCGGGCAGCTGGTCGCCGTCGAACTCTTCCACATAACCGCAAACGGGGCAAACAAACTTCATGATTCGATCCTTTCGATCGATGGCGATGGTGCGCTCGTCCGGTCCCGTAAGGGCCCTCTCCGGACGTGCGTCTTGACGAGTTCTATTATCCATAAATGCAACCAAATGTGAAGCCTATTAGGAATGATTTTTAATAAAACAATTTCGAGATATGAAGATGTTGATTGATTAACGATTGGGAGGCCGTCTGCGATCTTTGCTGAGTACAATCGGGCGAGCAAATGTTGACCTATCAACAAATGAAGGAGTTTCCTTTATGCATCTAGCCCGTCGTGCCTGGTGCCGAACATATCAGACGGTTTTTCGCATTGCATTGCCGATCCTGCCCTATACCGAGCCGCGCATTTTAGAGCATGCCGAGGATGTGCCCGCGGTGCTTCAAAAGCGCTCGATCCAGAAGGTCCTTATCGTGACGGATCCCGGCATTGCCCGTCTGGGGCTCACGGCACCGCTCGAGACGGCGCTCGCATGCAGGGGGATTGGCGTTACGGTCTATGCCGAAACGCGTGCAAACCCCACGGTTTCAAACGTGGAAGAAGCGGCGTCCCTGTATCGAGAGAGCGCCTGCCAGGCCATTATCGGCTTTGGCGGTGGCTCGGCCATGGACTGTGCCAAGGGCGTGGGCGCACGCATTGCGCAGCCAAACAAGCCCATCAACAAGATGCGCGGCCTGCTGCGGATTCATCGTCGCCTGCCGCTGCTCATCGCCGTTCCCACTACCGCCGGTACGGGAAGCGAAGTCACGCTTGCGGCGGTAATTACCGATGACGGGACGCACTACAAATACCCCATTAACGACTTTGTGCTCATCCCGCGTTTTGCAGTCCACGACCCCGAGTTTACGTGCGGCTTGCCCGCTTCCATTACGGGGCAGACGGGCATGGACGCCCTGACGCATGCCGTTGAGGCCTTTATCGGGCGAAGCACCACGCCCTATACGCGCAAGATGGCGCGACAGGCGGTGCAGCTTATCCACGACAATTTGCTCGAGGCCTATGAGTATGGTGACGACATGCGCGCTCGTCGCAATATGCTTTCGGCGGCGTATAAGGCGGGCGTTGCGTTTACCCGCTCCTATGTCGGATATGTGCATGCCATCGCGCACAGTCTGGGCGGCCGATACGGAATTCCGCACGGTTTGGCCAACGCGATCATCCTGCCGCACATGCTTCGCGCTTATGGTGACGCCGCCGCCCCCAAGCTTGCCGATCTTGCTCGCATGGCGGGCATTGCGCCGGCTACCGCGCAGGATAGTCTTGCGGCCGAGGCCTTTATCGATTGGATCGATTGCATGAACGAGATCCTGGGAATCCCCAAATATGTCTCGGGCATTCGCCGCTCCGACATTCCCGAGATGGCGGCGCATGCCGATGCCGAGGCCAATCCGCTGTACCCCGTTCCGCTTTTGATGGACCGCTTGGAGCTCGAGCGTATGTACGAGGTCGTCGCGGGTGGTATGTTTGAGGACGAGAACTAGGAGGGTGCCATGAACACCGAGGAAATTGCGCGCATCGTCGGCGATCAGCGCACTTACTTTAAAACGCACGCTACGTTTGATGTCGATGCCCGACGTCGCGCGCTCGTGAGTTTACGCGATGCGGTACGGGCGCACGAGGCCGATATCGCCCATGCGCTCAAGACCGATTTGGGGAAGTCGCATGACGAGGCCTATATGTGCGAGATCGGCACGTCGCTTTCCGAGATTCGACATCAGATCGCTCACGTGGCTCGGTGGAGTCGTCCGCGCCTGCGTCCGTGCGATCTCGCTAACGCCGTGAGCGTGTGCAAAACGCAAGCCGTGCCCTATGGCGTCACACTCATCATGGCTCCGTGGAACTACCCGTTTTTGCTAACACTCGAGCCGCTCGCCGGCGCCCTTGCCGCGGGCAATACCGTGGTCATCAAGCCGAGTGCCTATGCTCCGGCATCGAGCGCGGTGCTCAAGCAAATCTGTGAAGAGGCATTTGATCCGTGCCTGGTGACGGTTGTCGAGGGCGGGCGCGCCGAAAACGAAGCGCTGCTCGATGAGTGCTGGGACAAGATCTTCTTTACCGGTAGCGTTTCGGTCGGCAAGCTCGTTATGGAGCGCGCGAGCAAAAACCTCACGCCCGTGACGCTTGAGCTGGGCGGCAAGAGCCCCTGCATCGTGGATGCGACGGCAAATTTGAAGGTCGCGGCACGGCGTATCGCCTTTGGCAAATGGCTCAACGTGGGGCAGACCTGCGTGGCGCCCGACTACCTGCTGGTCGATACGCGCGTGCACGACGAGCTGCTGGGCCTCATCAAGGAAGAGGTCCGCCGTATGTTTGGCGAGCATCCGCTCGATAACGAGGATTGCGGGCATATCGTCAATGCTAAGCATTTTGCGCGCGTGCGCGGGCTGATCGATCCCGATAAGGTCGTGCTGGGAGGCACGGCGCGCGAGTCGTCGCTCAAGATTGAGCCGACGATCCTAGACGGCGTGACCCCCGATGACGCCGTGATGCAGGAGGAGATCTTCGGTCCCATCTTGCCGGTGCTGACGTTTGAGAGCCTAGACGAGGCCGAAGCGTTTATTACGGATCGTCCGACGCCGCTGGCCCTGTATATCTTTAGTCAGGATCGCGCAGTTCAGCAGCGCTTCGTGCGTTACGTGCCCTTTGGCGGTGGCTGTGTCAACGACACGATCATGCACTTGGCTACGAGCCATATGGGCTTTGGCGGCATGGGCGCGAGCGGTATGGGGCAGTACCATGGACGCGAGAGCTTCGATACATTTAGCCACAAGAAGAGTATCGTGAACAAGGCAACCTGGTTGGACGTGCCGTTTCGGTATGCGCCCTACGCAAGCTGGAAGCACAAGTTCGTGCGCATGTTTGTGCATTAGAAAAGGGCGCAGGTAATACGAACAAGTGTTCCTATTACCTGCATTTTGCGTTAGACTACTGTTATGGAGCACGGATGGGCCAACTCCCTTTAGAAGGGATTTGGTATGAACGTAAGCGATGTTATTTCGTTATTGGCGTTGTTGATTGCGGCTATCGAACTCGGTCTGTTTATCGGCCGAATGAAATAGCCGCCCCCGCGTAAGCGAAGACGGCCACTTCTCACGATGAAAACGTGTATCGGAGTTGGTAAGACCCGCGGCAACGGGTGCCATCCGTGTTCCTATCTTATCTGCAAGCGTTCTGTCGCGCAAGCGTTGAGGCAAACGATTGAAGGACGCAGACAGGATGTATTTGTGTCCGCACGGGACCGTAGACTTCTCAATAAGGTTACACACCGGTTTATCCGGCCGTTAGAGGAGCTGCTATGTACGAGCCTTCGCGTGTTCTTCTGTCATTTCACATTGCAGGATTTCAGTATGCCGATGGCGCCTTGGTCTTGGGCGATCTTAAAGCGGGCGATAAGCTGACGCTGTGTGCCGAGCGCGATAATCCCCATGACCCTGAGGCGGTTGCGATTTATTACGGCAACACCAAGCTTGGCTATGTTCCGGGAAACGAGGTCGGCCCACTGTCCTTGATGATGTATTACGGCCACGAGGACGTATTTGAGGCCCGCGTGCAACAGGTTGCTCCCGAGCGCAGCCCGTGGCACCAGGTGCGCGTTGGCCTCTATGTGGTGGATGCTCGCTAGTCGGCAAGGGAGGCGGCCATGTTTGATGACGACGGCCTATTCAATCTGACAGACGATTCGTTTGAGTGGGATCTGCTACTCGATGACGATGAGTTGGAGCAGGATCGTAGGAAACGGCAGGGCAAGAAAACTCAGGGTGACGCTTCGAAAAAGCAAGACAAACGCCGTCGAGGTCTGTTCGGCGGGCTCTTTGGCTAACCGACGCGCCAGAGCGTCTGTATACTAGGCACGTGTTAGACGCGTTGCGAAATGAGGACACAGACGATGATGTGGTTTACCGCCGACCTGCACCTGGGCGATACGAATATCTTGCACGACATGGATCGGCCGTTTGATTCGGTCGAGGAGATGAACCGCAAGGTCATCGATGCCATCAATGAGTGCGTGGCTGCGGACGACCGCCTCTATATTCTGGGTGACTTTACCTATCGTTTGCCCCTGGCGGAGGCGGTGCGCCTGCGCGAGCGTATCGAATGCCAGAACGTGACGCTCATCCGCGGTAACCATGACGGCGACTGGGAAGATCCCGACACCCCGCAGATTTGGGAAGACGTGCGCGATTACCTGGAGATTGCTCCCGGCTATGCCAAGGGCCATCGTCTGGTGATGAGCCATTACCCCATGCTCAGCTGGAATGGTAAGGCGCGTGGCGCCATCATGCTACACGGGCATATCCACAGCAGAGGAGACCGCACCAACGTGCGCAACCGCGACCGCGAACGCCCTATCTTTCGCTACGATGTCGGTCTCGATGCCAACAAGTACAAGCCCGTAAGTCGGGATCAGATTCTTAGCTTCTTTGGGTTATAGGGCGCCAGAGCCACCACAAAGGGGACAGGCACCTTTGTGGTGGCTCTGGCGCCGTTGCCATTATGGCAGCGGCGCCTTTTTTGTCCGTGCGGCGCGGTAGAGTGTAGGCGGTCGAAATTTGCGTCCATCGAGGAGCTGCTATGAACGAGATTAAGTGCCCGCATTGCGGCGAAGTTTTTAAGGTCGATGCGTCCGGCTATGCGGATATCGTCAAGCAAGTACGCGATGCCGAGTTTTCGCGCGACCTGGACGAGCGTGTGAAGGCAGTCCAGCGCGAGGGCGAGCAAGCGCTGGAGCTTGAGCGCTCGCGTTCGACGGCTGCCTTGCAAAAGGCAGAGTCTCAGCGCAACGCTCAGCTTGTCGAGCAGAAGAACACTGCGGATCAGAAACTGGCGCAAGAGGTTGCCAAGCGCGATGCTGAGCTTGCCGAGCTGCGCGCTAAGCTCGAGGGCGCTGCCGCAGAGCGCGAGAGTGCAAGCCAGCGCGCGGCGGTAGAGGCACGAGCCAATGCTCAAAAGGAAAATGCCGAACTCCAGCGTGAGATTGATAGCCTGCGTGCGCAGCTTGGGCGCAAAGATGACGAAGCAAAGCTTGCCGAGTCGGCGGCGCGCAACGCTGCTCAAAACGATTTAGCTGCGCGCGACGCTCAGATTGCCGAGCTGCAGGCCAGGCTCGCCGCGGCGGACAAAGCCCAGGAGATGGCGCTTGCCGCTGCCGCGGCAGAGTCGCAGCGTGAGCTCGATGCCGCTCGCAGCGAGGCCGAGCGCGCGCTTACTGACTATCGCGCGAAGGCGCAAGAGAAGTTTTCCGCCGCAAAGGCTCAGTCCGAGCAAGAGGCCGAGGGCCTGCGTGCCCAGCTGCGCGAGCAGGAACTGATGGCAAAAATGAACCTGTCAGAGGCGGTCGCCGCGGCGGAGCGAGAGCGCGATGAGGCGCGTGCCAAACTGACGAGCGAGCTGGCGGTGCGCGATTCTCGCGAGGAACAGGTCAAGGCGGCACACGAGCTCGAGCTTGCGCAGGCCAAGCGCGCGAGCGATGACCTGATTCGCTACAAGGACGAAGAGATTGAGCGCCTTAAGGACATGAAGGTCCGCCTGTCCACCAAGATGGTGGGCGAGTCGCTCGAGCAGCACTGCGAGACCGAGTTTAACCGTCTGCGCATGACGGCGTTTCCTAACGCGTACTTCGAGAAGGATAACGATGCGTCCGAGGGCACCAAGGGCGACTTTATCTTCCGCGAGTGCGACGCAAGCGGTAACGAGGTCATTTCGATTATGTTCGAGATGAAAAACGAGAACGACGAGACTGCGACCAAGCACAAAAACGAGGACTTCTTTAAGAAGCTCGATCACGATCGCCGCCAAAAAGGCTGCGAGTACGCGGTGCTCTGCACGTTGCTCGAACCCGAGAGCGAGCTTTACAACGCCGGCATCGTGGACGTGAGCTATCGCTACGAGAAGATGTACGTGATTCGCCCACAGTTCTTTATTCCCATGATCACGCTTCTTCGCAACGCCGCCATGGGTTCGCTGCGCTATAAGCAGGAGCTGGCGGAGTACAAACAGCAGAATATCGACGTCACGAACTTCGAAGCCAAGATGGAAAAGTTCAAGAATGATTTCGGTCGCAACTACGAGATCGCGAGCCGAAAGTTCCAAACGGCGATTGATGAGATCGACAAGACGATTAGCCATCTGCAGAAAACCAAGGAGGCGTTGCTGTCCTCCGAGAACAATCTGCGCCTAGCCAACAAGAAGGCCGACGATCTTACCATTCGCAAGCTCACGTGGGGCAACAAGACCATGAAAGCAGCGTTTGACGAGGCACGCGGGGCTGCGACAGAGACAAACGATGAGCCAGCCGAGGCGGATTCGTATGAGGTCGAGGATGCCGAGTAAGGCATAGCGTATAGTGCAAAAGTGGGGCCGCTGGCGATATTGCCAGCGGCCCCGTTTCGTTCCGGTAAGTTCGGCTAGTCTTCGAGCAGGTCCTCGATAAAGCCGACACGGTAGTTTTTGAAGATGACCTCGCCGCCGTCTTGCGTGGCGTCCAGATCGACATCGCCCATGATGCCAAAGTCGTGGTCGCCGTCTTCGTCAGCAAAGATCTGGTGCACGTGCCATACGTGCGTGGTCTTCTTGTCGCTCTCGTCGATGGAAAACATCGCAGCACTGCGGGCATCTCCGTCGGTGAGGATTTTCTCGTGCTGCTCGTGGTAAGCATCGAGCGCCTTTTGCCAGCGGATTTCGCTCATGCCCCAGTCGTCGTCGAGCTCGCCCAGGTCGCGAACGTGCTCGCGGGCGGCAAGGGTCACGCGGCGGAAGAGCGCATTGCGCACCAACAGCGTGCAGCCGCGGCGGTCCGCCACGACCTCGTCGATGCCCTGCGGCGGCGCGGCATCGAGTGCAGCGGGGTTGCCGGCGTTCTCCCACTCGTCCACCAGGCTCGAGTCCACCGAGCGCACCACAAAGCCCAGCCACGAGATAATGTCACGCAAGCGCTCATCGCGCTTCTCAATGGGCACGGTGCGATCGAGGGAACGGTAGGCCTCGGCTAGGTAGCGCAGCAGAATGCCCTCGGAGCGGGCGATGCCGAGCTTTTGGATATAGCCCTTAAAGTCGCTCGCGCTCTCCAGCATGTCGCGCAGGACGCTCTTGGGCGAGAGCTGGTAGTCGTTGGCCCAAGGTACTTCCTGGCAGTACTTGTCGAAGGCGGCATCGAGCAAGTCCTCGAGCGGCTTTTCGTAGGTGACATCCTGGATGCGCTCCAGGCGTTCCTCATAATCGACGCCGTCAGCCTTCATTTCGGCCATCGCGCGGTCGCGCGCAGCGCGCTCCTGTGCGCGCAATACCTGCTTGGGGTCCTCGAGCGTTGCCTCGACCATCGAGATCAGATCCATGGTATAGGTCTCACTCTCGGGGTCGAGCAGCTCCAGCGCGGCAAGCAAAAACGGCGAGAGTGGCTGATCGAGCGCAAAGTCCTCGGGCAGATCGACCGTCAGTGCATAGTCGATGTCTGGTGCGGCGTCAGTCGGGGCGTCGGGCGCGGGCGGCACCTCGGTGCGCACGACGACGCCGGAGTCGATGAGCGTGGCGAAGATCTCGTCGGCACGAACCTCGAGCTTTGCCTTTTCCTCGGGAGTCTGCAGGCTCGTCTCGATGAGGTCGTGTACGCGGGCTCGGGCATCGCCGCCCTGCTCGACCACGCTAATTACCATGGAGTGCGTGATACGCAGGCGCGGCTTGAGTGTCTCGGGCTGCGTCTCGATCAGGCGCTCAAAGGTCTGCTTGTTCCAGGTGACAAAGCCCTCGGGGGCCTTTTTCTTTTTAATCTTGCGGAGCTTCTTGGGGTCGTCGCCCGCCTTGGCCATGAGCTTGGCGTTCTCGATCTCGTGCTCCGGGGCCTCGGCGATCACCATACCCTCGGTGTCAAAGCCCGAGCGTCCGGCGCGACCGGCAATTTGATGGAACTCACGGGCGCGCAGGCGACGCATCTTGTAGCCATCGAACTTGGTGAGCGCGGTGAGCACCACGGTGTGGATGGGTACGTTGATGCCGACGCCGAGCGTATCGGTGCCGCAGATGACGGGCAGCAGGCCCTGCTGCGCCAAGCGCTCGACCAGCAGGCGATAGCGCGGCAACATGCCAGCATGGTGCACGCCGACGCCACATCCGAGCAGACGTTTGAGAATCTTGCCAAAGGCCGTGGAGAAGCTCGTGCCCTTGGCTGCCTCCTTGATGGCTTCGCGCTGCTCTTTGCTGGCGATGCCGAAATTGGCGAGCGACTGTGCCGTCGCAAGGGCGGCATCCTGGCTAAAGTGCACGATATAGAGCGGGGCTTCGCCGCGGCGCATGGCGAGCTCGACCGTGCCCTCGAGGGAGGTCGTTACATAGTCGTAGCTCAGCGGCACGGGGCGCGGGGCATCGACGACCAAGTCGCAGGTAGCGCCGGTGTGTTCCTCGAGTGAGGCGGCGATGGCAGTGACATCGCCGAGTGTGGCGCTCATGAGCATAAACTGCGTGTGGGGCAGGGTAAGCAGTGGTACCTGCCAGGCCCAGCCGCGGTCGGGGTCGGCAAAGTAGTGGAATTCGTCCATGGCTACGCAGCCCACATCGGCGTCCTCGCCCTCGCGCAGCGCATCGTTGGCAAGGATTTCGGCCGTGCAGCAGATGACGGGCGCTTTGGTGTTGATGTGCGTATCGCCGGTGATCATACCGACGTTATCGCGGCCGAGTACCTGTACCAGGTCGAAGAACTTTTCGCTGACCAGGGCCTTGATGGGAGCCGTGTAATAACAGCGTTTGCCCTGCGCCATGCCCATAAAGAGCATGCCTAGCGCGACGAGCGATTTACCCGATCCGGTCGGTGTTCCCAAAATGACATGGTCACCGGCGGCTAGATCCATGAGGGCCTCTTCCTGGTGGTCCCACAGCTCAATACCGCGATTGCTCGTCCATTCAAAGAAGCGTTCGAAGGCCTGGTCGGGCGTGAGCCACGGTTCGGGCTCACTGCCGTCCTCGGGCTCCCACCAGGTGGGGGAGAGCGCGCCGAGCGAACCGAACTCTGCCTCGGTTCCCGTGCCGCCCGAGAATGAGCTGGCAGCCCCGGTGCCGGAGACGGTGCTGGCGGTGGTATCTGTCGTGGTCTGTGCCATGTGTTTGCTTTCTCTCGCGTTTGTCCGCCAACTATTATGGCGTAGCAGCGTCGCGGGGTGCCAGCGCGCGAGAAAATGCAGGAAATGGGCGTTCTGCCCAGCCGTTTGGTGCAGTTGCCGGCTAAGTGAGTAGACTTTTTGCAATAACGCGAGCACATGGCATTTGCGTAAGGGATTTACCTGCGGTTTTAGTTTTCGTTATGCGGGTTGTGCTTGGCTATTGCAAAAAAGTCTACTCACTTAGGTTTGAGGGTCGTTCGCTGACGCCTATTTTCACTTGTTTGCCGACGCCGCGACCATCAGAAGCCCCTAGGACTCCTGCGGCAGGCGCTTCTTGCCTTTGCGGGCGCGGTTTCTAAAGTTCTCGACGGCTTCCTCCATGCCCAGGGGTACATAGGTGAGCTCATCGAGATCGTCGGGCAGGTAGCAGGCAAGGCTCTGCTCCTGCACGCGGCCTGCTGTGAGCTGTTCGTCGGTTGGCTGCGCACCGGGTGTGGCGCAAATACCATAGACGGCGGCGCCCATCTCGCGCGTGCGGCATTCATATTCGGTCTCGGGATGCTCGGGATGGTCGCGGCGGACGTCGTCGCTTACCCAAAGCGTATCGTAGCCGGCCGCGGCAAACTGTCCCAGGGCGTAATCGCGCAACGGCTTGCTATCGGTGCGCAGTGTGACGGTAGCGCCGGCTGCAAAGAGCGGGCGGTAGAGCATCAGATGGTCGACATGGACGAGTCGTTTTTTAGCGTACTTGGCCTTGGGCTGCGGCGTGGGAAAGTTAATGGTGATGGCATCGAGCTCGCCTGCGGCAAACAGCCGTGGCAGCGATGCGGCGCCTCGGGGCAGGACGAGTGCGTTGGATAGCCCCTGTTCGCAGATTTTCTGCGCGGCATAGGCGATGCAGATGGGCTCCTGGTCCATGCCGATAAAGAGGGCATCGGGCTCGCGGTGGGCGCGCTCTACAAGGTACGTTCCCTTGCCACAGCCAAGATCCAGGTGAAGGTGCTCGAAGGGCTTGCTGCCTGCGGGCGCACAGGCCTTGCGCCAATCTCCGGCATAAGCCTCGGGGTTTGTCTCAATCGCATCGGCGTAGCGTTCCAGGCGCTCCTCGAGCACAAAGTTCTTAGGCGTGCGAACGTGGACGGCTCCCATGAGGCTCCTTGGTCATAAGTATGGAACGCATAGCTGCACGTTCCGTCAATGGATTGAAAAAGGGCGGGCATAGTTTGCCCGGAAGATGCGGTGCGGCTCGGCGGCGAGTCGTCGATGCCTACAGGCGCTTGAGAATCACATAGCGGTTGAGCTCGCCGCTACGACCGTCGGCATGGAAGCGCTCAAGCTCACGCACGGGGACCTCGCCGCTCTTGTAGAACGTACGGACGCCGCGCACCAGGTCGGTGATCTGCTGATCGTCAAAGTGATGGCAATAGCGGTAGGCGTGGCGGTCGTTTTGCCAGCCAATGAGGTGGTCGCCGGCTTCAAACTGGGCGGAATCGTAACCCTCAAACGGCGGGGTGAGCTCGGCGCGGGCTTCGGCGCGAACAGCCTTGCGCGCCATGCGCTCGTCGTTCATAAACTCCCAAAAGCTGATGGCGATGATGCCGCCCGGGCGCGTCTGGCGCACCAGGGCGTCGAGCACGCGTACACGGTACTCGCACGACGGCACATGGTGCATAAAGCCAAAGCAGACCGAGATGTCGGCGAGCGGGGCGTCGAAAAGCACGTCGGGCGTCTCGGCGGGGTTGAGCTTCATAAGGGCGTCGAGCACGTCGAGTTCCTGGAAGTGCAGGTTGGGAATGCGCAGCGCGTGGCCATGTGCATCGATGGCCAGGTCTTGGCACGAGTCGACACCATAGAACTCAAACGGGCAGCTGGCATCTGCCGAGGGGTTTGCGCCATCGACGCCCTTGGCGGCAAGTGCGCCGCCGGCGGCAAAGTTCTCGAATCGCATATTGCCACAGGCAAGATCGAAGACGCGGACGGGATGCTCGATCGTGGCGACGTCGAGCTGTTCGAGCGCGACATCCATGGTGCGTACCCAGCCGGGCCACGGGGCCTGGCGCGTATCGGAAAAGGAAGCGGAGTGCTCGCGATAGAACGTGTTGTTGAGCTGGATGAGCGATGAGGCGAAATCGCGGTTCACGGCGCGGAACTCCCTCCGTTGGCGGTGCGGAATAAACAGTACGACCATACTACCGTTAACGCCGCAACGGGGACAACCAAGCTACGGGTCATTGCTTTGTTTGGACACATTTCCGCAGCTCATATGCGCCCGCAACCGCCGGTTGTCAAAAATCTCACTAGAATAGGTGGCATGCTTTTGGCGGTGGCGGATAGATTTTTAACTGTGCAAGGCGCCTTAAGAACAAAAGCGGTCCGGCGGTACGGCTGGCATCACATAGGAGGAACCATGAATGTAGAAACTGCGCAGCGGCTCGCCGACCTTCGCCGCAGCAAAGGCTTTAGTCAAGAAGGACTGGCACGAAAGCTGGGACTGTCGCGCCAGGCGGTCAGTAAATGGGAGCGCGCGGAGAGCTCGCCCGATACCGAGAACCTGATCTCGCTCGCCAAACTCTATGGTGTGAGCCTGGACGAGCTGCTCAATCCGAGCGACGAGATCGAGGACGATATCGAGTTTGAGAACGAGGACCGCGCTCGTCAGCGCGAGGCCGAGGCGGCAGAGCGCGCACGCACCCATGAGGCGGCGGCACGAGCTACCGAGGCGGCAACACAGGCGAGTGACGCCGCCGCCAAGGCTGCGCAGGCGGCAAGCTGGAGTGCGCAGGCTGCCAATGCGGCGACGGCTCAGGTGACGGGTACCGGTGCGGCTGGTCCGACTCCGGTGAAGGGTCCGTTCCAGTCATTCCCGTATTGGGCCGTGTGCTGGCTGCTGTTCTTTTTACTGATGTTCCTGTTTGGTGCCGGCCCCTTTGCTGCGCTGATCTTCTTCACGATTCCCATCTATCACTGGGTGGCGCGTGCACTCGATGGCGATTGGGCGCGCGGGGATATTCAGGTTGGTCCGGCACCGGTGGCGGTCAGGGCCCAGGGGAAGGATACTTCTGCGGAACCTGATGCTGACGTGGCTACCGCGGCCACCGCTGAGCCATGTGCCAAAGAAGGTGACGAATGATGAAGCTTTCGCATGAATCCAAGCTGCGCCTGGGCGTCGGCATCGGAGCGTTTGTACTGATTATCGGGCTTGTTTTTGGCGTTTCGCGGACTTTGATTCATTTTGATGGCCCGTGGGATCTCGACGATGTTATACCCGGCTTGTCCGGTATGGACGATGTGGTTGATGACGACGATTTTATGAACGATGGCGGTAACTATTCCGCTCGGCCTCAGCAGCTTTCGTGTACGACCTTTGATGCCGATGAGTTTCGCTACCTCGATTTCGATATCGATGCGGCTACGGTGGACGTCAAGGTTATTGATGGTAACAAGGCTCGCGTTATCGAGCGGGGACGCGTTGCCAATGGTATGGATGCCTCCAAGGCCGCGACGCAGAACATCGCATCCGTCGAGGACTCGACGCTCAAGGTTTCCCAGTTTGGAAGTGATGACGGTAAGGCAATCGATCGCTCAGTTACGGTCGAGCTGCCGCGCCGTGTTGCCGAACATCTGAAGGGAGTCAACGCGCACGTGGGCTCGGGTGATCTGCAGATTGCCGGTGTCACCTGTGATGGTTTCGACCTTTTCCTGGGTGCGGGAGATGTAGAGTTTGCGGGCAGCGTGACTGATGCGCTCAGTGCTGAGGTCCTGTCTCTTATACACATCTCCGAGCCCACGAGACCGAGGCTGA
>CABSNL010000040.1 GCA_902479095.1 uncultured Collinsella sp.
CGAGATCAGCCTCGGTCTCGTGGGCTCGGAGATGTGTATAAGAGACAGGTCGGGGACGCTAGGCGCGAAGGGGTCTGCCACGGCAAGCGGGTCGGGAGCGGCGGCGCGAGGCGTCGGCTGCTGCTGGGGCATGGCGGCGGGGCGCTGCTGCTGCGGGGCGGCAAACTGCTGCTGGCCGGCGCGCGGGGCGCTGGCGGCACGGCTTGCCGCGGAGTTGTTCTGGCCCAGGCCGTTCTGATAGGCGCGCTCTTCTTCGTACAGGCGGCCGAGCGTGGGGGCATCGACGTTCTCGGCAAAGACCGAGAACTTGCCGGCGCGCAGCTGTGGATCGATCATAAAGCGCACGAGGGGCTCGCCGACAAAGACATAGCGGCGCTTTTCGGCCTGCGCCTTCACGAACTCGCGGACCTCGCGCGAAAGCTCGGGGTAGAACGGGGCGAGCATGGGATCGTCGTCGGCGGCGATAAGGATGGTATAGAGTGCCGGCGCCGTGTTGACGCCGTTAATCACCAGAGTCTGATCCTCCATGTCGCGAGCGGCCTGCTTGGCAAGCTTCTTAAAGGAGAACGGGGCACGGGTGGCACCGAAGATGCCGGCCACGTGGTCCTCGAAGATGTTCAGGAAGTTCACGAAAGATCACTCTCCGTATAGGTTCTTTGGTATCCGAGCAAATATAGGCATATCCCAACGATTATAGAGGATAGGGTTCCCGCAACCGCCGCCTTGGCGATGACCGCGGCTGCAAGGCTGGCAATTTCCATATGGTGTGCAAGACAGGACGCCGCTGCGCAGCCGATGCCGGTGACAGCGATGGCGGCGATTGCGGCAAGGTTTGAGCCCTGATTGGCACGCTTGGCATGGACATTGAGCAGCACAGATGACGCCGCGGCAGTTGCCGCGACCAGCACAAAGGCAGCCCAAAGGAGCGGGTCTCCCAGCGCTGCGGCAACGTTACCGAGCCCCAGCACGCCTCCGGCTGAAAGCGCGACCGTGGCCAGACGGGCAAAAAGCGCGCCCATGCCCGTTGCCGCGGCGGCGCTTGCCGGGCCGAGCCAAAATGACGCGACGCCGGCGGCGACCCCAGCTGCCAGGAAGGTATTGCCGGTCAGACAGCCAAGCGCGAGTGCACAGGTGAGCGCGGCGCTCGCGGCAGTCTCGGTGCGACCCCAGGCGATCCACCAACCGGACATGGCGGCGGCAAAGATCACCGCGACGGGCAGCATCGACAGGATGCCCTGTGCCTGCATGGTGGCGTTGGCCATGAGCACCAAAAAGCCCACAGCCGAGATGGCCGAGCCAATCTGGGGGGCCAGGCCGGCCGCCGCTCCGATCGCGATGGCCGCAATGACCAGGCCGGGAAGCGCCGCGACCCCGGCCGTTTGCATCAGCAAAAAGCTAAAGGTGCCGCATGTTAGCGCCGAGATAGTGCGCATGGTGTAGTCGCGCGCATGGCTCCAGCGCGTGCCCGCCCAGCCGAGTGCGGGGTCGACCTCGATGGCGTCGTCCTCGTAGTGCGACGGCTCGATATCGTCGAACTCCTGCTCGTCATCCGAAAGCTCGCCAACCATTTGCTCCAGGCTGCGACGGCCTTCGCGCACGCTGCCCAGACCGGCAAGGAGCTGGTCGCAAAATGCCTCGATGCTGTTGGGGCGGTCCTGCGGCATGGGGGAGAGCGCGCTCATGAGCGCGGCCTCGGCTCCCGGGGGAAAGTGTGGTATCAGATCGCTGGGATAGGTGGCGCCGCCGATGATGCGGCCGAGCGAGTCGGCGGGCGTGGCCGCCATAAAGGGAGCGCTGCCGCACAGGCCCTCGTAGATCACACAGGCGAGGGCAAAGACATCGGCGCGCTCGTCGACCGTGCCGGTCTCGATATCGAGCTGCTCGGGCGGCATGTAGCCGATGGTGCCGCCGCGTGAGCCGCCAAAGCCACCGGCGGACGACAGTCGCGCCATGCCAAAGTCGGTGAGCTTTACATTGCCCGAGTGGTCGATGAGCACGTTGGCGGGCTTAATGTCCAGGTGGAGTACGCCATTGCTATGGGCGAAGGTGAGCGCCTGGCCCAGGGCATCGGCAATGGCCGCGGCCTCGTCAAAGGTAAGTGAGTGGCCGTCCACGCGGTGCAAAAACTCGGCAAGCGACATGCCATCGACATACTCCATAACCAGGTAGGCATAGGCTGTGTCGTGCGTAAAGTCGATGACCTGCACGATATTGGGATGTTGAAGCATGGCGGCAGTGTGCGCCTCGCGCAGGACATCCATGATGTCGCTGGCGGGCATGCCGGCACCGTTGATAAGGGGGATGCGCTTAATGGCGACGCGGCGGCGCAGGTGCGTGTCGCGGCAGATCTCGATGGAGCCAAAACCGCCGGTCGCAAGTGTCTCGAGCGGCTGGTACCGCTTGAGCAGCTCGCGAGAGCTGGTGCCCTCCAAAGGAACGTCCGGCGAGAACCGGGCGGTATGTTGCGAGAAAAGCGGCATGGCCAACCCTCGTGCGTTTAAAGTTCGTTTGCGAGCGGCGGGCGCGGAGCCGAGCCGTTCGCGGTGGCATAGATGCTGCTAGTGTAGCACGCGCGGGTGGGCGACATTCAATTTAAGCTCCGTCTGGGGTCTGGACCCTGCGTCCGGCCTAGCGCTTCTCCTTGTTCTTCTTCTGCTTGCGCTGCTTGCCCTTGGTCTCCTGGGGCTTGTCGCCCTGCTTGGCCTCGGCGGCGGCCTTCTCGGCCTTCATCTTCTTCTTCTTGGTCTCGATGCGGAGTTTTTTGTTGATGCGGGCCTTGAGGAAGGGACCGAACTGCTCGGCATCGCCACGGACGAAGGTGTCCTTGGGGATCGTCACGCCCTGGTCGGCGAACATGGCCACAAAGATGCGCTCGCCGTCGAGTACGTGGTCGAGCTTGTCAAACGGGAAGAACTGCGACTTGCCGCTCTTGCCCCAAACCATCAGGCCGTCCTCGTTGGCGGCGACGCGGCGATAGCGGCCACCCATGGACTCGTCAGCCTCAACGGCGTCGATATAGTCGCGGGCGAGGGTGTGGTGCAGGTTTTTGCTCCACCAGGCCAAAAAGGCGCCGAACACGATCAGGACGACGCCAAACTTGATCCAGTTGCCGCCGGCCACCAGCATGCCGATGCCGATGAGCGCGGCAATTGCCGCGGCGACATACAGCGAGCCGCGACGCCTGGGCGAGGCGACCAGGCGGGCGAAGTCGGTGACCAGGTCGTTTTCGTACTGGTACTCGTTGAGGTACAGGATGCCGTCGTCGGCCGCGGCCTGCTCCTCGAGCGCGACCTCGACCTGGTCGGCTGCTTCGGAGGGAACGAGGTTGCTCTCTGCGTCTGCCATGCTCTTTAGACTCCTATCGCGGCGGGCTCGCCGTACGGGTTATTATGAGTGCAGTATGCCGTGCGACCGCATGGCCGCCGCGGCAACAAGACTCAGTATACCCGGGGGAGCACCCATGGAATCGTTGTACCGAAAGTATCGCCCGCTCACCTTTGACTCCGTGGTGGGCCAGCAGCATATCGTCTCGACGCTCGAGCACGCCATCACCGAGGGGCGCCTGTCCCACGCCTACCTGTTCTGCGGACCGCGCGGCACGGGCAAGACCACCATGGCGCGCATTCTGGCCAAGGCGCTGCTGTGCCGCAATGCCGAGGCGGCGCGCGCCGAGGGTGCAAGCGGCTGCATGCCCGACGGTACTTGCGAGGAGTGCGAGCTCATTGCCGAGGGTAACCACCCCGATGTCTACGAGCTCGATGCCGCAAGCCGTACCGGCGTGGACAACGTGCGCGAGGAGATCATCAACTCCGTCAACTTTGCCCCAGTGCGCGGCAAGTACAAGATTTATATCATCGACGAGGTCCACATGCTCACGACGGCGGCGTTCAACGCGCTGCTCAAGACGCTTGAGGAGCCGCCGGCACACGTGATCTTTGTGCTGTGCACCACCGACCCGCAAAAGATTCTGGAGACCATTCTCTCACGCTGCCAGCGCTTCGATTTCCACCGCATCGGCAACGAGGATATCGAGCATCGCCTGTCTTACGTGTGCGAGCAGGAGGGCTTCGATTACGACGACGAGGCACTCGCCATTGTGGCGCGCCATGCCAAGGGCGGTATGCGCGACGCGCTTTCCACGCTGGAGCAGCTGAGCGTCTTTGGCAACGGTTCTGTGCATGCGGACGACGCCCGCTCGCTTTTGGGCGAGGTTTCGGACCAGATTCTGGGCGAGTTTTCCCGCGCCATTGCCGATCGCGATGTTGCCGAGCTCTATGGACTGATCCGTGCGCAGGTCGAGGAGGGCAATGACCTGCTGGAGCTGACGCGCGACCTGGTGGCGCATGTGCGCGACGTGTACGTTGCCTGCGTTGCCGGTGCCCGTGCCGAGCTGTTTGAGGGCGGCTCCGAGCAGGCCGAGGCGCTTGCTGCCGAGGCCGCTGCCTTTGGCGAGCATCCTGCCGACCGCCTGGCCCGCGTGCTGACGGTGCTCGACGATGCCGCACTGGAGATGAGGGGCGCGAGCGACGTGCGCCTGGTGCTCGAGATTGCCTGCACGCGTCTGGCGCGTCCCGAGGCCGATTTAACGATTGAGGCATTGGCCGAGCGCGTGGCACGCCTGGAGGCCATGATTGCCAACGGCGCCGTGCCGGCGAGCGTGGCTGCTGCTCAGGCCGCCGCGCCTGCAGCATCCGTACCCGCTGCTGCCCAACAGCCGACGCTCATTTCGGGCGCTCGTGCTGCCGCTCCGGCGGCATCCGCTGCCCCCGCTGCTACGTCCGCGCGCCAGGGCGGTATGCCTTGGGACCGCGGCGCTGCTGTTCCGGCTGCCCAGCCTGCGACCAAGTCCGCGGCTCCTGCGCCGGCGCCCAGACCTGTAACGCCTGCACCTCAGCCCGTTGCGGCTCCGGCTTCCGCGCCTGCTGCATCGACCGTGTCGGTGTCCAAGCCCAACAACGCCGCCCAGGTTGCCGCCGCCGGTGCTGCCGAGACCCCCGCGGTTGAGGACGCCGGCGAGCTCCAGCGCAAATGGGCCGAGGTCGTCGAGCGCGTCAAGGCGCGTCAGGCTTCCTACGCAGGGCTTTTGCTCAACGCCCGCGCCACGGCCGACGACGGCTCCAAGCTCACGGTCTCGTTCCCCGCGGGTTCGACTTTTGCCATTAAGATGCTCGGTCGCGCCGATACGCAGTCGGTGGTCCTGCCGACGGTCTGCGCGGTCTTCGGTCGTCGTACCGTCGACTATGTCCTGGATGGGGGTGGCACGCCGGCTCCTCAACATGAGGAGCATTCTCCATCTGCACGGGCTGCGGCATCTGCGGACCCGCAACCCGTGTCCTCGGCGGCCCCTGTATCCTCGAGCGCCAGCGCGCCGCAGCAGCAAGCGGTGCCGGTAGCGGCATCGACCCCGTCGGCGCCTAAGCCCGCGGCGCCCAAACCGGCTGCTCCGACACCCGCGCCCAAGCCCGTCTCGCCCGCGCCCAAGTCGTCTGACCTGGGCAAAGCCCCCTGGCTACGCTCCGACAACCCCGCCGGCGCTCCTGCCACGGGTAAGCTCCCGACCGAGCCCGCACCCCGTGCGCCCGAGCGCTCGGCTGCCCCCAAGGCTCAGCCTGTCGCGCAGTCCGCGCCGTGGGAATCTGAGCAGGTGCCCTACGACGACGCCATGGTCGGCGGCTTTGCCGGCGATGCGAGCGGGGACGATCTTCCTCCGTTCGACGTGCCGGGTGCGGCGTCCGCGCCCAAGTCCGCTGCAGCTGCCCCCAAAGAGGAGGACGCTCCTGCAGCTCCCTGGGAGTCCAACCCCGGCGCCGGCAGCCCCTTCGGCCATCAGGGCGCAGCCCCGAGCATCCCGCAGACCGAGGACGAGGCCAAAGCCCTCATCCGCAGCGTCTTCGGTCAGTCCACCATCTTCAAACCGGTGGAGTAGCTGTACGGGCGGGTATACTGCTCAAGAAGAGATCTCTTTGTCCGGGCGCATCTGTATTTCGGACATGTGCAACGTGGTGCCGCGTATCTCGCATTCGAGCAGGCAGGTACGCGACGGTCGGCCTAGGATGCTGAGGTCGATACGATACGCCGCATAGCTGTCCGTGTACTCGACTTGCTCGGCGTTGAGGGTTGCTCCGATTGTCAAGAAAGCGCCTGGTTCGGCATCGACAATCTTGAAGTCCTTTATCTTGACCTTAAACTCTTGATAGAGGGACGGGCTGTTGTAGTAGACGGTTCGGGTTCCGTCGGTGCACTCATCGGTCGTCTCCCATTTGACGACGGGCTGGTCCGAGCTGGCTATCAGCAGTTCTGCTCCAAAAGCTATGGCATGGGTGATGACAACCAGCAATGCCCAGCCGACAAAGAGATAGAGAACCACATATGCAACGGGGTGTTTTGAGCGGATGTTTTGGAGTATGTCGGGGGCATTCATGGGGCACCTCCAAATTACTATCTATGGCAATCAAATTATACCTCGCCGTCATGAGTGCCGCCTCGAGTAGTGGCTCGGCATTTAGCCATTTAGTGGTACGCATTAAATGTCGGATTCCGGCTCTACAAGATTTAGCTTTCAATATTATACAGATGCGAATTATTCAACTTTGCATAATCTATGGGTGCGGCTTGCGCTCCAGGACATGTATATCGACTGAGGTAACACGTCCGCCCCGCTCGCTGGCCTCGTGCCGTGGTACGATTTTTGAGTTTGAAAGTCCCGCCGTGCTCCGGCTGCCCTTGCAGCTCGGCGTGCGGCCGCACGTAAAGGAGCCATCATGGCCGGTATGAACATGCAGCAGATGATGAAGCAGGCTCGCAAGATGCAGGAGCAGCTTGCCGCCGCGCAGGAGAACCTCAAGTCCCAGACCGTCGACGCCTCTGCCGGCGGCGGCATGGTCAAGGTGACCGTTAACGGCGAGATGGAGCTCGTCAACCTCACCATCGATCCCGATGCCCTCGATCCCGAGGACGTCGATATGCTGCAGGATATGATCATGGCTGCCGTCAACGAGGCCGTCCGCGGCGTCAACGAGCTCGCCAACAAGCAGATGGGCGCCATCACCGGCGGCCTCAACATCCCGGGCATGCCGTTCTAAGACACGCATATATATGAGTGCAAATCACAGTCTGCAAAAACTGCTCGATGAGCTGGGCCGTCTGCCGGGCATTGGTCCCAAGTCGGCCCAGCGCATCGCCTATTACCTGCTCGAGGCCGATGCCGAGGAGGCCCGCCGCCTGGCCGAGGCCATCCTGGAGGTTAAGCAGGAGGTCCACTTTTGCAGCCGTTGCTTTAACTACGCCACGGCCGACGAGTGCTCCATCTGCCAGGACTCGATGCGCGATACCACTCGCATTTGCGTGGTGGGCGAGCCGCGTGACGTCCAGGCGATCGAGCGCACGGGCAGCTACCACGGCCTCTACCACGTATTGGGCGGCGTGATCAGCCCCATGGACAAGATTGGTCCCGAGCAGTTGCACATCCGCGAGCTGCTGGCGCGTCTGGGCCGCGAGGACATCCATGAGGTCATCATCGCCACCAACCCCAACATCGAGGGCGAGACCACGGCGAGCTATCTGGCCCGTACCATCAAGCCGTTGGGCGTCGAGGTGTCGCGTCTGGCAAGCGGCCTCCCCGTGGGCGGCGACTTGGAGTATGCCGACGAGCTTACGCTTGGCCGCGCCATAGAGGCCCGTCGCGCGATTTAGGTGGCGAGCCTGCTCCTGCTGTATGTTTTCCTCGCGACGCACGGGGTAGCCATAATTTCCCCGTGCGACTGTGAGTTTATTGTGCAACAAAGATGCTTCGTATCCGCTTATCGCATGGATGCTTCCGCTCGCATCCTTAATTTGCCCATTCGTTGCGCAACCTTTTGGGTTCGCTGATACACTCAAATATGGATTTGAATGAATGCGCCGCTCCCAAGCGGCGTGTTTTTGCTGGAGGAGAACGCATGCGGCCCGGTGGCACTCAGACAAAGCGCGGCGCCGCGGTGCGCATGCGGCGCCGACTGGGCTTGGCGCCGCGGGCGTACGCACTGCTGTCTTGCTCGCTGGTGCTGGTCATAGCTGGCGTTTCTGCCTATGGCATGACCGTGCCGTCCATGATGCAGGCGCATGCCGCACGCGAACCGCGCGTGGGGCATGAGGTCAAAAGTGATTTGGGTACCACGACTGGATATGCTTGGGCAAGTGTGGTCGCGCATATTGTGTTTGGCACCGACGATGCGGACGGCGCCGAGGCCCCGGACAACGAAGTCACGCTTGCCAATGGCAAAACCATCGTGCTCACCAACACCAAGATCATCGATCGGTTGTCCAACAATAGCGTGGCGGCAACGGTGAATAAGGTCGAGCAGCAGAAGGAGCAGGACGCCCAGCAGTCCGGAAAGCCCGGTAGCTCGGATACTTCTGGCTCCGGCTCGAATTCGTCGAGTTCGAGCGGCGGCTCTGGGTCGGGCTCCTCTACCGGAGGGTCTGGAAATGGCGGCTCGACGGGCGGCAACACTGACAACGATGCAAACTCCGGTGGCCTTTCCGCTGCTGAGGAAGAGAGCATTCACAGTTGGCTTGTGACCAAGTACAACATGCTCGACGGCTACGTTTCTCGTGCCAATGACGTGGTCTCGACCTATAACTCTACGGGAGATCCCAGGCCGTGCGACAGCCTGGTCGGGGAGATGTTTGTCATTCGAGCCGAGTTCGGTCGTCAGACATTCTCGCCCCGGTCAAGGTGGTATCAGCAGTATGCCAATCTGTGGGGCTGTTACACCAACCTATGTCAATGGGTCGGCCATTACGGCGATGATGACGTCGCGCTCGGTAACTTCAACAATAACGTGGCGGCGCTTGCCCTATGATGACCGATCTTGCATCCACCACACCACAATCGCTCGGTCGCGATCCCATGGTCGGCCTGCGCCTGGCGCGTGTCGACGGGTTTGGGCCGGCCATTGCGCTCGGTCAGGACGAACTGCCTGCCTATCTGCGTCGTTTTACGATGCTGTTTGCCGACGATGCCACCATGCGCCGTGGCGGTATCGGCCGCGTGACGCGTGCCATCAACGCCCAAGGCGAGGCCGTGGCACTCAAGCAGCTCATCTTGCCGACGCGCGATGAGTTTGACGACGATGCAACTCACGAGGCGCTGGTCGCCAAGTTCGAGGCGGCGTTTCGCGAGGAATACGAATGCCATCGCGCCCTTTCGGGCCTTAAGGGCTTTCCCCGCCTCTATGGCTGGGGCGAGGTCGACGGTGTGCCTGCAATTGTCATGGAATGGGTCGAGGGCGAGACGCTTGCCCGCTTGCGTTCGCGACTTGCCGTGGACGATGCCGGACGCCTGTCGCCGCTTGTGGCGGCGCGTCTGGGTCGCGACCTGTTCGATCTGCTCTGCCGTATGAGCCTGGTGGGCGAGGGCTTTGTCCATCGCGATATCTCGCCCGCTAATATTATGGTGCGCACGGCGCGTCTACCGCTTGACCGGCAGCTTGCCGAGGGCACCTTTGACCTGTGCCTGATCGACTTTGGCTCGTCGCTGGCGCTTGAGCCTGCGTCGGCCGTGGCCGGTACCGGCGGCAAGGCGTCGTTTACGGAGCGTTATGCCACGCTGCGTCGCGCGACGGTTGCCTACGCCCCGCCCGAGATGCTCACTGACGATATTCCCGACCTACGCGCTTTGCGTATGTCGCCGGCGATTGACGTCTATGCCGCGGCAAGCACGGTTTACGAGCTCATTGCCGGCGTCGCGCCATACGAAGCCGCGCCGAGCACTTCGGGCACCTCGGGTTCGCGCAAAAAGACGCGCGACATCGCCAGCCCCTACCGTCTTAAGATGGACACGCGGCCCGACTATCCCATTGGTGCCCATGCGCCCGGTTGCGATTTGACTCAGCTGCTTCGTCGTGAGCCCGATGTGGCGCTCGCCGCGGCCGAGCAGGCCCAGCAGCTAGGGCTTGAGCCGGATTCCGAAGAGCTACGTGATGCGCTGGCGTTTGTCGATGCCCAGCTGTTCGACGTGGTGATGGCCTGTCTGTCCAGCCATCAAAAAGATCGTCCCGAGCCGGCGGCGGTCGAGGCGGCGCTCTCGGCGTTTTGTGACCACTATGCGCAAAATGTCGGTCGTTCGCTCCGCGGCGAGCCGCTCACGCCGTGCCCCATGGATGCGTCTGGCCGCGCGGTTCGTCGCGCGCTGATGATCGGTGCGGCGGTCGTTTGCAGCGTGGTTTGGGCTGTGGTCGTGGTTTCGGCCGCGCTGCTGGCGTCGGGCGCTCGCGTGACGGCGATTTTGGGATCGCTCGTGTGGTCTGGGTCGCTACCGGGTATTATTGCCGCACTGGCTTTGGCGCTGCCAGGCATAGCCGGCGTTGCCGCGGGGGCACTTGCGCGCAATCGGCGCTCGGGGTTCCTGCAGGGTGTGCTTGCGCTTTCTGCCTGCGAGGTTCCGGTGCTGGTTGTGGCTGCATGTAGCGTATTTTCCCAACGCGCCGTGATGGGCGGCCTTGTTGCCGCTCTGGTTGCAACCTATACGCTTACGTGGTTTTTGCTTGCGATGGGCTTTGCCTTTGAACTTCCCGCTTCGGCACCGCGACGCACAAAAGCCCAGATGGCGACTCCGCTTGCCGGTGGAGCCGCAGCTGCCCGTACTTTTGGCGGACCTGTCGAAGTATCGTCCGATTCTATTTCTACGACCAAGGAGGCCTAGGTCATGGCATCTCAAGTTGAGCTCACCCCATGCGGGGCCATGTTTGACATCTTTAAGCGCGCGGCGCATCTGAGCCATATCGAGCTGTGCGGCCTGGTGCTTTCGTCCCGTCCGCTCGCCGACGGCCGCAGCCCGCAGAGCCGAGCCGCCGATCGCTCTTGGGTTTCCCGCTTTATCGTTCGCGCGCCGGTCGGCACGCTTCAGCATCGCTACTTTGCCGAATACGGTACCTCGGCTGCGCGTATTATGTCGCAACTGGCCCTGCGCCAGCGCAATCCCATGGACTCCACGGCTGTGATCAATATGGTGTGCGGTCCTGCAGGTGAACCGATGGTACGCGCGCTCGAAGAGTGCCACCAGGACACGAATCTCTATCGCAACGCGCTCGATCGCCTGTCCCAGGCGGCGGAACTCATGCCCGCCGAGCGCGCCGAGGCCGTGCTGGTGCTGTTTGTCGCCGTCGGTTGTTCGGCGGATGTGCGGTCCTCGGTGAACTATGCCATCGACTACGCGCACGCGACCTGTGGCGGAGGCACATCCACGCCGCGTTCGCTTGGCATGTCGATGACCGCGGGCGAACGCGAACCCGCCCCGGCGCACCCCTTGGGCTTGCTGCGCGTACAAAACAGTTTTGTCGTGAGCGCCCCGCGCTGGATTCAGCCGAGTGAGCAGGGTGTTGAGATTGGCGCGCTGGCCACTGGCGAGGGCGATATTACCGACGTCGGCGACGATGTCTCGGCCCGCCATGCCCATATCTGGTGCGATGCTCAAAATATCTGGCACGTCGAGGACTTGTCGTCCACCAACGGAACCGTGGTGGTAAACGGGGCCACGCGCGTCTGCATTCAGGTCGAGCCCGGCCGTTCCGCCCAGCTCAATCCCGGCGACGAGCTCAAGCTCGGCGAATCCACTACCTACGCCATTCTCTTCGGTGCCCTCTAGCCGGCAGTTAGGGGCGTTCCTTTTCTGCCGGCACTTGGGGGCACTTCTCTGCGCGCCAGAGCCGGTCGCCTGGGGATGGAGAGGCCATTTTGGCCCTTGGCGGTCAGTCGGGGCGAAACTAGAAGATCTTTCCGATTCGCGGCTGTTCATGCTTGTAGAGCATCTAAAACAATAGGATGTTATTCTGGAATATGCCGGGTGCGTGAACTTGCCTGTCTTAGCCTTAAAAAGGTATAGGGGAGTTTGGCTCAGGGGTTCCGTCTTGTTCTTCAGCGCAGTATTGTGGGACAGATTTGCTGAGATTGGCGCCTTACACCGCAGAGCGCACGGAAGGCTCTCGATTTGTGTTCTGGCCCCAGAATACAGGGCCTGATACTTACCAACTGTGGCATGGATGTAACATCTGTAGAAATCAACCCTTTTGTTGTCGACCTTTGTAAGAAGAACACTGCCATCAACTCTTTGGATGACGAAACTAGGGTGCTTGAGGGGAGCCTTTACTCCCCTCTGTGAGATGACTCATGTTTTTCGCTTGTCGTTGTGAATCCTCCGTTACTGCCGATTCCGGATGAGATTCCTTATCCCTTCGTTGGGGATGGGGGACAATCGGGTCTGGATATAACACTTCATATTCTTAAGGGTGGCGATACGCATTTAGAGGAAAACACTAAATACTGCTAATAGGGGTGACGACGATGGCGTAGGGGCGACCCACGATGCTCGCATCAATACGTCGGCTACTTGGGGAATCAGGTCTAGATGCATGTATGATGATACTGTGCAGCTATTCAATTAGTCCGCGTTCCGAATGGGTGCGGGGTATGGCGGCGACGTCGTATGCTTTTGCCCTGGCGCGATACTCAGGTATTTCTGAGGCGGTTGACGAAGTTTATACGCGCTATGCCGCGCAAGGCGTCCGGAAGTTTGCACATCTACATTACGGGCTTAGGTTTCTTCAAGCGAGCAGGCTGGTTGCGTTATTATGAGCGATTTTTCTAGCCTAGGCGACAACAGGCAAAGGATTTGGTGGGTGTAAAACGAGGTCGTTTGCGGGCGGACGCTCCAATCTATTGTGGCAATCGGGCGGTTGAAAAAGATATTTCAATCGCCCGATTGCCAGATTCGTCGGAGGAGATGTCCGATTCCGACTCTCTTGTAGGAAGAGCTTGAGACCGTATTGGCCCAAGGCAATCTTAAAGCAGTCTCATTGGCAAATCTTCGCTCCTGTTGTGTTGAGGTGTAAGGTATCAGTGATTGATGTTTTGTGGCGGGTAGATTGGGGCCTTCCTTGATTCGATGCGTTCTCTCGAGGTTCATCAGAGCAAAAGGGGCTTTCGTCTTCATTGCTATCACGGTGATTGGAACCGCTCTCTCCTATGCCATGCCATACGTGAACGGAAAATTTTTAGATTTTCTTCTCGGTAACCGCAGCGAAAGAGACGCCGCACTCTTCGCACTCCTGGTTGCGTCAATAGGAGTTTTCTCCACCCTCTTTACTTATTTTGCAGGAACACTTTCCATTCGCATAAGCACGAGACTTTCCTTTGATCTTCTCAGGGAGGCCGTCTTGCGTTTTGAAAGAGACGATTACTTGGTGAGTCGGACCATCGATCCAGCCTATACAACGCAACGGATTATTTCCGACTCCAGCGTGGTCTCATCCTTCGTTTTGGCGAATTTCATCAGTGCGCCGCTGTCCATTGTAGCTATTCCCATCGTATTGCTTATCATATGGTCAATTGATTCAACTCTCGCGGTGTTTTCCATCATTCTCCTCATCGTGTATTTCTGTGTAATTACTGGGTTGAGGAAACTTTTGTATAGGGTCACGTATGAGAAGAAAGAGGCGGACAGCGCCTTTTACGCCGCAATTGCATCGCAGCTTAATCAGATTCTCAACATTCAACTGGCATCTTCGTACGGCAAGAGCGAACAAGCGCTCGACGCTGGGTTTAAGAGCTATTTTCCCAAAGTTTTGCGCTCCGGAAAGCTATCATATTCTCTGACATCGCTCGATGGTCTTTTCGCAGCGTTGTTTCAAGCGGTGATACTTGTTGTTTCCGGAGTACGAATCATTAACGGAACTATGTCAATAGGCGAGTACACTATCATCGGTACATACTTCGCGGTTCTCTTTAAGACTTTGAAAAGTATGATGTCATTGTTCAAATCCTATCAAGATGCCAAAGCATCATGGGATAGGACGGCTATCGCGACGAGAGAAAAGGAGAGATCGGGGTGGAATCGGACCGATTTAGCTAAACTCGATGAAATAAATGACATTTCGGTATCTGATTTGGAATTCTCGGTTGCCCTTCCAGACGGATCTGTCCGAGAGGTCCTCGGCGGGTTTTCTTTCAAGTTTTCCGGTCCTGGTACATATTGCATAGTTGGGGAAAACGGAAGAGGCAAGACGTCACTTCTTTACTTGATGCTCGGGCTATACTCATCGAAAGGCAAAGTAAAATACAACGGCGTGCCAATCGAAGAATGCGACTTGGATTACATACGTGCGAGAGAGATATCGTGCTGCCCACAGTCGTGCTTCGCGCCGGACGAAACGGTGAAAGAGCTGTTAGAGTATTTCGACACGCCCTTTTCTTCCTATCACCGGGGTGTAGATGGCCTACTTTCGCTGGAAAACAGCGTGAAGGAGTTGCTCGGGAAACGTTGCTCCGCGCTTTCGGGCGGTGAGCTGCGCCGAGTGTACTTATGGTCGGCGATTTCACGCAAGTCGTCAGTTTTGGTACTCGACGAGCCCACGACTGGGTTAGACGCTGTAAGCCGCGCCGAGCTTGCGGCCTATGTTAAGCGCAACAAGCAAAGCCAGCTGATCATCGTTGTCTCTCACGATGACGAGATGGTCGGCGCGGTAGAAGGGGTAGTGGATTTAGGCAGCATGTACCAGGGTAAATGATGACAAGTGTAGTGCTACCCAACTGGCAGAGATAACAAAAAGGCGATGCAGATGCACGTAGCATTCAGGCGGTTCGGACTCGGTGCCTTCACGCCATCGCAACGCTTTCAGATATAGTTCTCGTTCTCTTACTAAAGGAAACTTTAGTCTACGTCATCTTGTCGAGACAGAGGTGAAGCGAAGTGTTGTCGCGACGTATCTTATTCCAGGTGGCTCAGTATCAGCGTGAGAATCGCACCAAAGTGTACTTACGATTCTCGTGTCCCACGGACAACATGAGCTGAGCATTGAGGTTCCACCCTTTGCTGCAACTACACGGGGTTGGACGGCAATGAATATGCCGGGCCGCATACCACGCGCAGCGGGGGTCCATGTCCCAGTATGTTGCCTACAGCAGCCTCGATGTCCACGCACACATCATCTCTGCCTTCGCGTTCAATCCATTTGCCGGAGAGTGCGAGGGTTGCCAGGCCGTAGAATTCGAGCCGAACAAATGAAATGCGGTATCAGCGCATAGGATTAAACTGACGATTGCTTTGCACTGAGAATACGCTTGGAAAGCCGCTATGGGTGGCGGCCCGGGTTAAATAGAGAAGCCCGTCCGATCACTTTCATGTGGCGAACGGTCGGGCTTCTTATTCCACTTGCCAATGCTCGGCTCATATTGGAAGAAAGCTACGCTAATGTTTGCGTGACACTCCTATTTTCTCCGAAGAAAGTGTCGGATAATGAAGAATAGAATTAAAAAAGGTGCCAGATATAACGCAAGTATAAAGGCTAATCCAACGAGACCTTGCAATAATGGCATAACTCCTCCCAGACACGAGATTTTGGTATTTGTTCCCATCTTATTCTGAATTGGACCAAATAGTTCCTAGCCACAAAACTACTCGTCAACTGGATCGCACCAATCTGCTGGCAAAACACAGCTTGATTCTTTATCGACATAGCACCAATCCGCAACAGGGCACTCGGCGATGTCGTAAAAATTGCATATATCAACTCCAAGACAACAAGGCTCAACGGGAGGATGTTCATTTGAACCAACAGGATGGATATGCTTCATAACAGCTCCTCACCTTAATCCAATTAGAGACTACGTTTGATCAATGCCACAGTGATCTACAACGCAGATGCTGCCGCCATCCATGTCATAGTCGCAGTAATCGTATGCACCACAGCCATCTGCTTTATCATAAACAGTACAGATGTCAGTAATGCCCAAGAGGCAGTCAAAAGACATCGGCTTCACGCCTGCCTCGTCGCCACTTCCTGGATTAATCGGATGAATATGCTTCACGACTACCTCCCTTTGAGTGCAGAAAAACCTCAATATTGTGTATAACAAACCAAGATGTCTAGTTCACCATATTTCTAGAATGGTTTCGGCGAATGTAGCAATAAGCTTCGCAGACGGTAATCAGAAGAACGAACACCTCCACAATGGTGACAGCAATGCGCTGAACCGCTTATTCCGATACAGTAGCTTCTCGTTGATTTTTCTCCTGCGAAGATGAGTGGCGGGAAATAAGGTCAAAAGCCATCTCGTAGCACATTTTTCTATATTCACATGATGCAGGGTGTAGACTCTTGGGCAAGTAGCCGTGCTCGTCTGCAGCCTCCCAGCTACAGCCCCCACCACAGAAAGACCGAGCCCAACAGTCCGTACAGTCAATTCTTTTTTCGACACCCTGACTCCAGTTTTCAATATACCTAGTTTCGTCAATTCCGGTGACGATGTTGCCCATTTTGAATCGCATCATCCCGACAAACCTGTGACAGGGGTATACGTCCCCTTCGGGAGTCACGGAAATAAAACGCCTGCCAGCCCCGCATCCGACAAAGGCGATCCTGTTGCTCATAATCAAATCAACTGCAGTTTTCAATGTTCTAAACAAGGGCTTTTCCCCTTGATCAATCTGTTTGAGATATTGATCCGCCAAATCTATTAGGCCCGCCCTGATTTTGTTTAATGAGTGTTCGTCGAGTTTGATATTCTCATCGAATGAGCTCACGGGCGAGAAGTAAATCCTTCTGAAGCCCATCTCTTTAAACTGAAGATAGTCTTCAACAAGGTTACAGTTATTATTTGTTAAGGTCGCTCTTGCGCCGAAGGGGAACGACTCGGAAAAACGACGAACGTTTTTGTCGATATCGGAGAAAGAGCCGCCTCCCGTCTTGTACGGGCGCGATGCATCGTGCTTGCATCCTGTACCATCGAGACTAATCAGAACAGAAAACCCGTGCTCCTTGAAAGAATTCACAGCAGTGTCATTCAAAAGCGTTCCGTTGGTCGTAATAGAATAGGTAAAGTTTCTATTGGGGTATATTCTTTTTGAATAGTCGACCGTTTTCCATATCAGCGGCTCGTTAATCATGGGTTCCCCACCAAAAAAGACGATCGCAAGCGTTTCGTTTTCCGATGAACTTGCGACGAGGTAGTCGACCGCCTTGAAGGCTATCTCGTCTGTCATCAGCAGAGGAGACGTTCCATAATCTCCTTTACCGGCAAAACAGTAACTACAACCAAGGTTGCATGCATGTGAAACGTGGAGTTCGATGGATCTAAGTTTTCGAGGCGTGTCTTTTGTTAAGAAAGTCCGCTCAGACAATCGTTGATACTCATCAATGTCGTCTTCAAGTTCTGCTATGGTCGTTTGGTCGTAGCCTTTCGCAGCAAGTGACTTTGTTAGCAACTTCGAGTTGACCGTTCTTCCCGATGCTTCAAATATGCGAAGCGCATCTTCTGATGCTTGGTCAACCTGAAAGCAATTGCGAGTGACCTCATCGAAGCAGTAACGACGATCACTTACTGAGAAAAAATGCATACGTTCCTCAATTTCATGCTGGACTGGCACTAACCTTGTTTATTGTTGCGCAGCTATAAAAAACCACCAGCGGGGATTCGGTGTGCGGCCCAATCGGACTCCCAAAAGGTTCTATTTGAGACTGGCAAGCTTTGTGTTGTTGGCACTTCGACAGCGCTCTTTATTCCAACATGGAGCCTCGCAGTTTGAGTCGACTTGCCTCTGGAAGGTCCGATCTTAACTTGATTTAGGATGAAAACAGATTACAGGCGCGCTCCTCTAGAAAGAAAAGAAACCAATCGCCGCCTTTCACCAGGAAAGTTTTCATAGCCCACCTCGAGCAAAATGAAAGATGCGAGAGCGATTGGGGAACAACGCGAATCTCCCCTTTTGGGTGGGAGCGAGCCTTCAGCCACCGGCGAACGACTCGCCCTGGTCAGAATCTGGAAGTGGTGCCGGGCCGCTTGGGCCTCCCCGGTGACTTCGTGGGGCTTACCTGCCTGACGTCGAGGAGTACATCCGCAAGATTCGTTCCCTATGCCGTTTGCTCTCACGCCCGCCTTAGTTCCAAGTCGGGCGAGCCGCCGCGCTCATGCGACCCGTGGCGGCGACACGTCGACGCCGCGCTCGCTGAGCACATCTTCGGTCGCGGGCGAGCACGAGGTCGCGCCGGCGCATCCGCTGGGACTGCTGTGCGTGCAAAACGGCTACGTGGTGAGCGTCCCGCGCTGGATTCTGTCTCTTATACACAT
>CABSNL010000041.1 GCA_902479095.1 uncultured Collinsella sp.
AGGCATGATCGATTACCGCCGCAAGCGCCAAACCGCCGCCGACGCCCGCGACCGCGCCGCCGAATCCCGCAGCCGCAGCACCGACTCCACCATCGACAAGCTCCGCCACCACGGTCGCCACTAACCGACAAGCAACGGCATCGCCCGCCCCTCAGCCCCATCCCTTCAATAAGTTGCGGTGAAATAGTTCCTGGATTTAGGCTTATTCGAGCTTTTCAGGAACTATTTCACCGCAACTTTCTGTAAGGGTGGTTTTTAGTGCCGCCGAGGGGCACTAATCAACCGTTTGCCGATATGTTTGGCTCTGACTCATGGCTCTGACCTGCCCCGTCAAGCTTTTGGTCAGTTCATGGCAAGGTCTGGCGGACCAAATATGGGATAGCGTAGTGTCATTCACTCCCCCTCGAGACCATGGGGTCGAAAATGAGTCATGATAAACGCTGTTCCAAACCGCAAGCAGAGCTGTTCTTCCGGTTATTCGAGGCCCATCATGGCGGGCACCTGTTTGTAGCTACCAAAAAATGGGATGAACGCTGTGCCTACGCGCTCATGCAAAAAGAGATGATTATTCGACTCTACAACCATGTCTACGCTGATCCCGCGTATTGGAATGACCTCGGCGTCGAAGATCGCATCTTTCAATTGGCATCCGCTATTGCGGTCGTTGAACCGGATGCCGTGTTTTGTGGAGCAACGGCGGCGCTGCTCTATGGCATCGGTTCTGCATATTCGCTTCTCGACAAGGTGCAAGTGCTGCTGCCGCGTTCCACCAGACGCGATATGTACGAATTCGTTGAATACCGACGCTGGCGGTCGGGCGACGTATGGCAGCTCGGCCCGTTTACGTTAACGGATCCATATCGCACGGTGGTCGACATCGCTCGAACGAGCGCTTTTCGATATGCACTAGGCTATGTCGACGGGTTGGCTCGTGAGTACGGTGTCGAGCGTGAAGAATTGCGTGCATATGCACAAGCGAACTGCCGCGGACTGCACGGCATTGCGCGCGCATTTGACGTTTTTGAACACATGGATGGCAGGTCGGATAACGGTGGAGAATCCGAAGCACGGGCGGCAATGATTATGGCAGGAGTTGCCGCTCCCGAACTTCAGGTTGAAATCACTCGACCGGGAAACGCCGGCTATTATTTGGCAGATTACGGCTGGCAGATGCCAAACGGCTCTTGGATGCTGGCTGAGCTGCATGGACTGGGCAAGTTTGAGGGCGATGCCCAAAATGATCCGGAACATACTGCGGCAAAAACCTATCGAGCTGCCCTCGTGCGCGACGCGAACCTGCGTGCTATGGGCCACAACGTCATTCATTTCAAGCTCTTAGACACCTACGATGTCAAAGCGTTCGGCTCCATGATGCGCGGCTACGGTATACCGACCACAAAACCCTACGCAGACTCCTGACCGGCTGCCCTCATCTTCTCGACGACAGAACCCATCATCGACCCAGCCCGCCCGGCCTCAATAAGTTGCGGTGAAATAGTTCCTGGATAACAGCTTTTGCGGCTAATCCAGGAACTATTTCACCGCAACTTAGGTGGGGATGTGGGGTCCCGGCATGTATATGAAAATGGCTCTGGTCCCAAAAGGAACCAGAGCCATTTATCTATCTTATGGAGCGGGCGACGGGAATCGAACCCGCGTCATCAGCTTGGAAGGCTGGGGTTCTACCATTGAACTACGCCCGCAAGATATGGTCGGGACGACAGGATTTGAACCTGCGACATCCTGCTCCCAAAGCAGGCGCGCTACCAAACTGCGCCACGTCCCGAAGGTGTTGAGCAGCTAAGGTCTAGACCTTGCGTGTCCCAAAGCGAAGGAAATTATAGGGGAGACTCCCCGCCTGTGCAAGCGCAGAAACCCTAGCTCCTCGAATGTGCGACAAACTGGCTATGAACCAGACCAATCACAAACGCGACCACAGCAACCGGCGCCCACGCAGCGCCGATATCTGCCAGCGGCAACGCATCAAACGGCAGCCACGCGCCAGCAAAGAACGCATCGCGGACCGAAGTGATTACGCTCTGTACCGCGACAACGCCGCCGACCCAGACCCACACCTGCGGGTGCGCGTCGCAAAAGCCGTGCACCAGGCCCATAAGTACCAGCACGATGGCAACGGGATACAGGGCATTGAGCATAGGCACTGAGAACATAAGGATCACGTCGAGACCCACGTTGGAGAGCACGCACGAAAACGCTGCGAACACAAAGGCGAGAATCGCAAAGGGACGGCGCATGGCCTCCTCGGAGGCCTCCGCTCCCCCTTCGACCACATACGTCTCGCAGAAGTAACGCGAGCAGCAGCTGATGAGGCCGATGCACACGTTCATGCAGGCAAGGAAAAAGATCGCAAAGACCACGACCGTGCCGGCAAGCCCAAAATGCATGGAGGCCGAACGGGCGAGGATGGCGGCGCCGTTGGTAGCGTCGGGCATCACGGTGCCGAGCTGCATACCGGCAAGGCCCAAGCCACAGTAGATGATGGCCATGAGCACACCGGCGATCACACCCGAACGCGAGATCTCGAAGGCCACGCGCTTGTCATCGGTAACGCCCAGCTCGTGGATAGTCTCGGCGATGATGATGCCGAAGGCGAGCGACGCGAGCAGATCCATGGTCTGGTAGCCGGTCAGAAAGCCCTGCACGGCAGCGCCTGCATCATAGGGAGCCTGAGGCGCGGCAGCCGGTCCCAGCGGCGAGATCACGGCAGCACCCACGACCAGCACGATGAGCGCGATAAGCGCGGGGCCCGTAATGCGGCCGAGCACGCGTGTGATGACACCCGGGCGCAGTGTGAGCACAAACGCGACCACGAAGAACCCGATGGCAAACACCAGGCGAGCCGTGCCGAGCGAGACGCCCTCGGGCAGCAGCGGCACCAGCATCTCGAAGGCCGTGGAGCTCGTACGCGGAATAGCCAGGCACGGGCCGATGGCCAGATACACCGCCGCAACAAAGAGCCCACCGAACTTGGGGTGTACACGGCCGGCAAGCTCGCGCGCCGTTCCGGCAAGCGCCACGGCGATAAAGCCCATGACGGGCAGGCCGATGGCGGCAATCAGAAAGCCGAGCATGGCGACCGGCGTGGCAGAACCTGCCTGCAACGCCAGCAGCGGCGGAATAATGAGGTTGCCGGCGCCAAAGAGCATCGAGAACAGGGCGATGCCGACGGTGACGACATGGTCGGAGCGCAGACCGCGCGGGGCGGATGAAGCCATGAGAGCACCTTTCGAATCGAAACAAAAACGGGACGGGCAAAAGACCCGTCCCGCAAGTATATACGCTCTAGCAGCTTTAGCAGGCTAAATCGCACAGAGCATCAATAGCGGTGTCGACTTCCTCGTCCGTGTTGAAATACCCAAACGAGAAGCGAACGACACCCTGGCGCTCGGTCCCGAGCGCGCGGTGCATGAGCGGAGCGCAATGGGCGCCGGGGCGCGTCGCAATCCCCCACCCTTGCATGAGCGCGTCCGAGATCTCGGCAGAGTCGATATCGCCCACGTTGAGTGAAACGATCGCCGAGCGCACGGGCTGGTCAAACGCACCGTAGAGCTTAATCCCCGGAATCTCGCGCACACCGGCAAGGAAGCGATCAGCGAGCGCACGCTCCTGGGCAGCAATCGCCTTGACCCCACCCTGGGCCTCGATAAAGTCGAGACCAGCGGAAAGGCCCGCGATGCCATGGCCGTTGAGCGTGCCTGCCTCAAGGCGCGTGGGCCACTCAAGCGGCTGCAGCGCATCGAAGCTGTGCACGCCGGTGCCGCCCATGGCCCACGGAGCCATGTCAATGCCCTCCGCCACGGCCAGGCCGCCAGTCCCCTGCGGACCCATGAGCCCCTTGTGGCCGGTAAAGCACACGACGTCGAGCCCCATGGCGCGCATATCGATATGCGCCGTGCCGGCAGACTGCGAGGCATCGACGATCGCAAGCGCGCCGACCGCATGGGCCATGGCGGCCACGCGTGCAATGTCGACCGCGTTGCCGGTCACGTTGGAGGCGTGCGTCACTACCACGGCACGCGTACCGGGCGTGACCAACCGCTCGAGCTCGTCGTAGTCGAGCGCGCCGTTCGCGTCGCAGCCCGCATGCTCAACCGTCACACCCTGCTCCGTCGCCAGGCGATTGAGCGGACGCAGCACCGAGTTGTGCTCGAGCACCGTCGTGACCACGCGGTCACCGGGACGCACCACGCCATTGATGGCGGTGTTGAGCGCCGCGGTGGAATTGGGCGTAAAGCACACATGGTCCGCCCTCGGGCAACCCAAAAGGCGCGCGAGCTTGGCACGGCAAGCGTGAATCGTACGAGCGGCATCGAGGGCACCCGACGTGGCACCGCGCCCGGCATTGCCGAGCGAGCACATCGCCTGCGTCACGGCATCGATGACCGTCTGCGGCTTGCGCATGGTCGTCGCCGCGTTATCCAGGTAGATCATCGCACGACCTCCCACATATCGATCACGGTAAAGCCCTCGGTGGGAACGCCCGCCGCGGCAAGCTCGCCGCGCAGCAGTTCCTCATCCGCGGGCAACGCCTTCCATGCCAGACCGCAGCCGGCAGCGACCTCCCCGGGCACTGGGATCGTTCGCCCGGGAAGGCCGCGCTCGATGCACAGGGACTCGCAACCTATGGCGGCCGCCGTGGTGGGAAACGTGATGACAAGCGCCGGGCGCTTCTCCCTCATGGCAACTCCAACCAATACGCTACGGGCGCACGACGCGCACGGCCTGCTCCATCTTCTCCACGATCACGTACATGTTGGTGACCTCGCCCACCGCAAGCTGGTCTTTAATGCCATAGTGGTCCAGGCAGGTACCGCAGGTGAGAATCTCGACACCCTGCTCGGCCAGGCCCTTCAGGTCGTCGAGCACCGGCGAGCCCTCTACGGTGAGCTTGGCACCGCCGTTGTAGAACAGCATAGTCGCGGGCAGCTCCTCCTGCTGCGTCACGGCAAAGATGAAGGCCTTCATGAGCTTGTGGCCCAGCTCGTCGTCGCCGCGGCCCATGCAGTCGGTGTAGACGGAAATGACGAGCTTGCCCTTGCCGGCGCTGGCATCACAGAAGGCAGCGCCATCCTGCTCGGGATCGGCCACGGCAACGGCGCCAGAAGTCGCCACGGTCACGTGCCACTCGGCATCAGAAACCTTCTCGACCGAGGCCGTGCAGCCCTTCTCCTGCGCCATCTTGGAGATGTTCTTGACTGCGGTCTCGTTATCGACCGAGGTCACGACGGCGCCCTCGCCATCGAGCTGCTTCAGGGCTTTGAGCGTCTTGACGACGGGCAGCGGGCAGGCATCGCCCATGGCATTGACTTCAATTTTGGTAGACATAGCAAATTCCTTTCGAATAAATCGTTTTAGAACGGTACATAGCTCAATAAACGTGTCGTTAACGGACAACGCGAACGGCAGGACCGCCCGGCTCCGCCTCGCACACGCGCCCGACAACGGCCGCGATGCACCCCTCGGCATCCAGGCGACGCGCAAGCTCATCTACATCCGCCGCGGGCGCCGCGATGAGCAAACCACCCGAGGTCTGCGGATCGTACAGCGCATCCAACATGCCCGGCTCCAGGTCCTCGTCGGCAGCCACACGCGGGCCAAAGAAGTCCTGGTTGCGGTAGGAACCCGCAGGGATAATGCCCAGACGCGCCATGTCGAGCACCTGGTCAAAGAGCGGCACCGCCCCCGACGCGAGCTCGATTTGCACGCCCGAGCCCTCGGCCATCTCGCACGCGTGCCCGATCAGACCAAAGCCCGTAATGTCGGTGCAGCCATGAAGTTCGAGCCCCTCGGCCAAACGGATCGGGGCCTCGTTGAGGGTGCGCATCGAGTCAAACATGGCTGCGGCCTCGTCCTGCTCGATGAGCTCGCCCTTAATGGCCGTGGTAATGATGCCCGATCCGATCGCCTTGGTCAGCAGTAACGCATCGCCCACGCGTGCGCCGCTGTTGGCGAGCATACGGTCAAGCGCGACAAAGCCGCTCACGGACAGGCCGTACTTGGGCTCGTCGTCGTTGATGGTGTGGCCGCCCGCGATGGAGCAACCGGCCTCGACGCACTTGTCGGCGCCGCCCGCCAGAATTTCGCCGGCAACCTCAACGCCCAAGCAACTGGGAATGCACAGCAGGTTCATGGCATGGCTCGGCCGCCCGCCCATGGCGTAGATGTCCGACAGTGAGTTTGCCGCGGCGATCTGGCCAAACAGAAACGGGTCGTCGACCATCGGTGGGAAGAAGTCGATGGACTGCACGAGTCCCAGGTTCTCCCCTACGCGGAAGACGCTCGCATCGTCGGAGGTATCGAACCCCACGAGCAAGTTGTCGTTATGCACATTGGGTAAATCGCCCAGGACCTGGGCGAGGGCTCCGGGGGCCAACTTAGCGGCTCAACCGCTCGCGGCCGTCATGGATGTGAGCCTCATGGTGTCCTTAGCCATACGAACCCCCTTCCAACAAATCAACGACTTTAAGTATACGCCCCAGGCACGCTTCCCAAGAGACCGCCGACGGCTCGAACGTCGAAGGCGGCGCCGCAAGCGCCTGCGCGATAGCATCTGCCAGTGCGCGCTCAAACAACGGAAGGTCGGCCGCCACAGGCGTGTCGACATCCGTCATACGCGGCGGCGCCACCCACGTCACGGGAGCACCGGGAAGCATCGCCTCCATCCAGGGACGAACGCCGGGCAAATCGGTCGCCACAACTTTGCAGCCGCACGCGAGGGCCTCGATCGTCACGAGCGGCAGACCCTCGTAAAACGAAGGCAGCACAAAGACGTCGGAACTGCGGTAGGCACGCACGAGCCCATCGCTATCCAGGCGCCCCGCCAGCGTCACCGGCACATCCGAGGCCGCGGTCAAGCGCTCGATACGCGCGTACTCGGCATCGTCCCCGCGGCCGCCCACAAGTACCAAGCCAGATGGGCGGACGTCACCGTCAATCGGCAATGACACGGCACGAACCAGCGACTCGACGCCCTTTTTAAAGCAAATCTTGCCCACGTACACAAGCGATCCCGGCTGCCTCGCCACGTTTGCGTCGCGGCAGAAGACGCGATGGTCGTAGCCCGTCCCAATCACGTGGATGCGATCGGCATCGACGCCGCACACCAGGCCAATCTGCTCAGCCTGCTCAGCATGGAGCGCAAAGACGGCATCGAGCCGACGAACCGCACTTACGATGCGATCGCGCTCGAGCGCATGCGAACGTAACTGCCGCAGGTCGGTCGAATGGCACACGGCAACAACCGGCACGCCCCGGACGCACTCGCGCGCCAATGCGGTCACCAGATACAGGTGATGGCAGAGCACCAGATCGGGCCGAAACTCAGCCACCGCCCGATCGATTGCAGCAGCAAATGCCCGCTCAAATGCCTTGAGCATCGAAGGTGTCAGATCACGATAGCGTGTGGAGGGATAGGGCATGACATCGGACATACCACAGATGGGAAACGGCAGCTCGGGCGACTCGAACGGTACGGCAAACACGGCAGCACGCCGGTCCAGCTCGCCTTGGGTATCACCCGGTGCCGCGCCGCAAAGCACGGCGGCGCGATGCCCCGTCTCGATCTGCTCGCGCACGAGCGCGGCAAGGTAGGTGCCGCTGCCGGTGCTATCTGGTTTTTGTGCCGAGATATTGAGGATGCGCATGTCGCGGTACACCCCTAAGCCAATGCGGCGGCGCGGACAGCCGCGCCGATCGCTCCGGCAAAGCGAGCCTGGGGCGAGGTGGTCACCGGCGACCCCAGTAGCTCGCCCAACCGCTCCACCACGAAGGCGTTCTCGCACAGGCCACCGGTCAGGTAGTACGGGGCGCCCGCGGCCTGCCCGGCCATGGTCGCCACGCGCGAGACCACGCTGTCGATCACGCCACGCGCAATGTTCTCGCGCGGCTCACCGCGACCGATCAGGCTGATGACCTCGCTTTCGGCAAACACCGTGCACATGCTGCTGATCTTGGTGGGCTCACCGGAACGCGCAAGGTCGGCCATCTGCTGTTGGGAAATACCTAGGCGGTCGGCCATGATCTCCAAAAAGCGCCCCGTACCGGCAGCGCACTTGTCGTTCATGGCGAACTTGGCCACGCGGCCACTTTTAAGCTGAATGACCTTGGTGTCCTGGCCGCCCACGTCAATCACCGTGCCGTGATCGCCAAACAGGCGCACGGCACCGGTACCGTGGCAGGTGATCTCGGTCACGACCTTGTGCGCATAGGGTACGGCGACACGGCCGTAGCCGGTCGCGATCACGCGCACGTCGTCGGCAGCCACGTCATAGCCGGCCGCGGCAAGCTCGCCACGCAGACGCTCCGCCGCATCGACCGAGGAAAACCCGGTTGGCTGCACGCACGTCCACGCCACCGAACCCTCCCCATCGACCACAGCAGCCTTAGCCGCCGTAGACCCGATATCGATCCCGATCCCTATCATGGCTCTCTCCCAATCTAAACATCAAAGACAGCGGCGCGTTCAGGCGCCTTAGCTCTAGGTTTCTCAGGTGCCGGAGATTGCCCCGAAAGAGGAGCGCAGCGTACTTTGGGTACGCAAGCGACGGTTTGAGGGGCAAGATCCAGTGCCTGAGGAAGCTAGAGGGTTTCGATAAAGGCGGCGATGCGGGTCTCAATCTGGCCCATGTCGCCGTTGCTGTAGTCGGTCTCGATCTTCATATACGGAATACCCGCACCCTCGACAGCCTCCTGCATGCGCGCACTCTCCACGTTAAAGGTGTGGCAGGCCTGGAGCACGTTTTCGACCACGCCATCGACGTGATACTTCTCGCACATGGCCAGTGTGTTCTCCATACGACCGTCGTTGGGCGTCATGACCGAGCAGTTGATATCCAGGTAGCGGTCGGCGATGGCGCGCAGGATGTCAGGAGCCTCCGGGTCGATCATCATGGCCGCCGTGCGCTCGCCCGAGCAGTCATCCATGCACACGACCACACCGCCGTTGGACTCGATGGTGCGACCGATCTTGTTGATCACGCCGCCCACCGGGCAGCCGGTGATCAGAATGCGCTTGGCATCCGCCGCGACCGGGCGTTCGCCCGCGTCGTAGGCCTCGCGCAGCTTGGCAACCTTTTGCTCCAGTTGCTGCGTATAGGCCTCGATATCAAAACTGAACGTACCGGCAAACATAGTGCTCATCAGGTCGACGCCGCTCATGGCCGCGGGCTGGTTGGCCTGCAGCGCAAACATGTCGAGCTGGGCCGCACGCAAGCGGTTGCTACGACGGACGGCAGCGCGCAGGTCATCGTCGGTAATCGTGATGCCGTAGAAGCCCTCGAGCTCTTCCTTGAGCAGGCGGCACTCCTCGTACCAGCCCTCGCGCTCGTAGGCGCGATCGCGACCCTGCGGCAGGTGCAGAATGTGCGTGCGCTTGAGCTCGTTGAGTAGCTCGTACATCTTCTTCTTGCCGTCGCAGGTGGTCTCGCCGATGATCATGTCGCTAAAGTACGTAAACGGGCACTTTTGCGAGTAGGCAAAACCGTACGTCGACTTGATGAGCGGACACAGATTTGCCGGCAGCACCTTCTCGGCCTCGGGAATCACCTCATCGGACGTACCGCACAGAGCCACGCTCGCAGCCCCCGCGGCATCGATAATCTCGAGCGGCGTATAGCTGCACAAAAAGCCGACCAGGCGATTACCCGCCTGCTTGTAATCCTTGACGCGAATAAACGCCGCCTTGCGCTGCTCGTTGAACTCCTCAAACGTGCGCGGTAACGGCTGCTCAATATATTCCGACATATAGCTCCTTAACAAACCTTTTAACCAACCAAGGAAACGGCTTTCCCAGGTGCTCGAGGTTGCCGTGAAAGAGGAGCGCCGCGTACTTTGGTACGCAAGCGACAGTTAGAACGGCAAGATCGGGTGCCTGGGGAAGCCGCCGAGACGGATAGCCCTAAATAGTTTCCAAGAAAGCCTCGATCCTGGTTTGCAGTTGGCCTGCATCCTCGCCGGCGTAGTCGGTGGTGATATGCATAAACGGAATGCCGGCCTCCTCGGCGGCCTTCTCCACGGCAAACGACTCCATCTCGTAGAGCGTGCAGAACTGCAGGGCCACGTCGACGATGCCGTCGGCATGCAGGTCCTTGGCCATCTGGACAATGTCCTTCATACGCTGGTCGTTGGGCGTAAAGACGGCGCAGTTGATCTTAAAGTAGCGCTCGGCAATGGCATCGAGCATCTCGTCGACCGTCTCGCCGGACTCGTCGACCAGGTCCTTGTAGTAGCGCGAGCCCGTGCAGGACTCCTCGCCCACCACGACGCCGCCGGCCTTCTCGATGAGATTGAACAGCTTCCAGTTGGGCACGGCCATGGGCGTACCGGTGTACAGGATGCGCTTGGTCCCCTTGGGCGCCACGCCTTCGCCGGCCTCAACGCGCTGTTCGCACTCAGCCGCCATATCGTTAATGGCTCCGGTCAGGCGCGGCGTGTCATCCATAAAGGCGGCCTGAACGGTCAGCAGGCTGTCGAGACCGCTGATGGGCGCCGGATCGGCAGCGCGGGTCGCAGCCAGACGCTGCAGGGCGCGACGCTTCTCGTTGACGGCGTGGATGGCAGCCTTCAGACGCTCGGGCGTAATCGTGACGCCGCACTCTTCCTCGATCTTAGCAGCAAGCTTTTTGACCTCGGCTTTCCAGGTCATGAGCGTCGACTCGTCGTGTACGTTGGGAATATCCATGACGTACATGTTCTTTTGCGTGGCAAAGAACTCGTAGGCCTTCTTCTTGCCATCGCAGGTGTTCTCGCCCACCACCAGGTCACTCGACTCGATGTAGGGGCAGACCTCGCCCAGCTTAAAGCCGGCAAAGCTCTTGATGAGCGGGCAGGTGTTGCGCGGCAGATGCTCCTCGACCTTGTCGGTCGCCCAATCGGCACCCGAGCACAGGCCCACGGGGATGCCATCGCAGGCAAGCACGATCTCCTCGGGCACGTACACACAGAACGAACCGACGATCTTGGTGGCCTCGCCGGCCTCCTTCTTGTCGAGCATCTCCTTAATTCGGCCGCTGTGGATGTTGGTGGCGACAAAATCCAGGTAGGACGTGGACTTGGGGCGATTGTTCTGCGTCAGGAACATATCGCCGTACATCTGGCCCACGGCGCCCAGCAGCATGTCGTGATCGGCAAGATTCATGCCGAGGCTCTCCCACATCGGATGGAAATCAAATTCTTCAGCCATGACGGTTCCCCTCTCGAACCAAAAATGAATAGCTACGGTATTGCTGCACGGTGGATGGCGAAAACCCAGCCGCGCCTAAACCCGGAATTTTGGGGAACCTGCTTTGCAGCTGATTATTTAGTTGTGCGTCGTCTCTCCCGGAGCCGTGAACATACCTGCTCATATGCGACTCCGAGCCATATACAGGGCGCGCGCGGCAACGCGGCGAATGTATGTCGTCTGCGGCATGTGCGCACCCTCCTTTACCAGTTGAGGTCAACTATATCAACGGTCATCGACTATGCGAACACCGTTGACATTCGTACGACAGCGTCGTGTGCCGTCGTTTAATAAATAATTATTTTGATTGATAAGAGTTTGTCATCCATCATTCGGCGAACGGCAAGACAAAGCCGCCAAGGCTTATATCCCCGACGGGATTAACCAGCGCTATCGACAAACCAAATGGATCCTGCTCGCATCAAAATGCATGCGCAAGGTCTCCCCCGCCTGTGGCAACTCCTCTACAGGCACGCTCACCTTGTTGACCTTCCACTGCAGGCGCGTGGGCGCATCGGCGCGCGGCACGTCCAGCAGCACCAGGCGCTCAAAACGTGAATCGCTCACTCGGGCCACGTGCAAATCATAGCTGTTGCGGCCCCGCTCGGCACGGTTGTCAACATGGAAGTAGCTTGCGCGAATGCCCAGGTATGCCACATTATCGGGAACCTCGCGACCCACGTTAAAGGTCATACCCCAATCCAGGGCTTCAACTTCCTGAGGCCCGATCTTGCGCGCCCGGCTTGTGTTCTTGCAGCCCGTCAGGCGCAGTGCCGCCAGCGTCTGCGGACGGCGGACCACGTCCTCGACGGAGCCGATCTCCTCCACATGCCCGTCGTGCATCACGCAGATGCGCGGGCACAGGCGGCACGCTTCGTCGATGTCGTGGCTCACGTAGAGCACGGTGCGGTTGCATACATCGAACAGGTCGAGCATATTCTGTTCGAGGGCGCTCTTAAGATAGGAATCAAGCGCGCTCATGGGCTCGTCGAACATAAAAATGCCCGGATGCGCCGCCACCATGCGGGCAAGCGCCACGCGTTGCTGCTGACCGCCCGAGAGTCGCGCGGGATAGCGGTCGGCAAAGTCGGCCAGTCCAAAGATACCCAGGTAGCGCTCGGCAAGTTTTTTACGCGCCGCGGCATCGCCCGCGTCCTTTACGCCGGCGCATACGTTATCGGCCACCGTCATGTTGGGGAACAGCTGATAGTTTTGGAACAGCAGGGCGCATTTGCGCTCCTGGGGCGACAGGTTGATGCCCGCCGCCGAGTCAAAAAAGGTCACGCCGTTGACGACGATCTTGCCCTCGTCGGGCGTCTCAACACCGGCAATGCAGCGCAGCGTGCAGCTCTTGCCGCAGCCCGAGGCACCAAGCAGCGCCACACGCTCCTCGCCGGCCTCAAGCTGCATATCGAGCATAAACCCCGGATAGCGCTTTTTTATGTCCAGAACGAGCGACATAGCTTATCGACCTCCCTGCGGCGCCGCATCATCGCGCATGAGCTCAGCCAATGCCTCGCGATCGATACGCAGAGCATCGCCGCCCGCCGGATCGAGCGAATCGCCCTGACCGGCGAGCTCTTTGGCCTGCTTGCGCTCCGCACGGGAAAGACCACGCTCGCGGTACTTTTGCGAATGTGCCGTGTACATGTTGATGAATAGGATGACCAGGAAGCTAAACGCAATTACGACCACGACCCAAAAGAGGGCCACCGACGTGTTGCCGCCCATCCACTCAAAGTAGATGGCGATGGGAATGGTCTGCGTAATACCGGCGTAGTTGCCCGCAAAGAACAGGGTGCAGCCAAACTCGCCCATCGCGCGGGCAAAGGCGAGCACCGTGCCGGCGGCAATCGAGGGCCAGCCAAGCGGCATCATAAGCTTGGTAAAGATGCGACGCTCGGACCAGCCCAGCGTGCGCGCCGCATCGAGCATCTGCGTGTCGAGGCTCTCGAAGGCTCCGAGTGCCGTGCGGTAGACCAGTGGAAACGACACAACGACGGCCGAAATGACCGCCGCGGGCCACGTAAAGACAATCGAGATGCCGTGCGCAATGAGCCACTGGCCCACCCCGGTCGAGCGGCCAAACAGCATGAGGAGCAGAAAGCCGCAGACCGTGGGCGGCAGCACCATAGGAATCGTAAAGACCGAATCGAGCAAACCCTTCACGCGGCTCGAGGTACCCATAGTCTTCCACGCGGCGAACAGGCCCAGTGCAAAGGAGATCAGCAGGGCAAGGCCACTCGTTTTAATGGACACCCAAAACGGTCGGTAGTCGATGCCGCCCAATAAGGAGGCCAGAGAGGTCAAGGGCCCCCGCTCATCCCGCAACACGACAGACGATGCTTCTACCATTTGAGCGCTATCAAGCCAACGCGCGCCGCCTTTGGCATCACCCGAGGCTGATGCAATCACCACATAACGGTCCCCATCCGCACCGCGCTCGTCAAAGCCATAGGTATACCCGCCGGCATCAAACGTTGTTTCCGCCGTGACATACCAAGGAAGATCCACGTCCCCTAGCTGCGCACCTCCCATGCAGTTTGCGCTGTCGAGCTTACAGACGAGGGCTTTGAGACCCGATACGCACTCGTTGTCCTGCGGATCCAATCCATACTTCTCGACCGCCTTGGGCGATATCCACACAACAACGCGATCGGCAGCAGGCGCCACCACAAGGTCCACGTCCTCGTCAACGGGAAACCGGTAGCCCTCAGGCTGGCCCTCCATGGCACGAGCGGTCCCCTTGGCCAGCCGCTCAAAACCCTCGATCCCATAGAAAAGCCCATGAGCGGTCGCAGCAACCTGGGCCCCGTCCTCAGCGTCCCCAGCAAACGCAAATCCCGGCACCCAGCAAAGCGCGAAGGTCAAAGCACAGGCGACAAGCATGCGGAATCTATTAAGCACGAAAAGCTCCAAGCGAATACAAGGACGGAGTGAAACACAAAACGATGGAATTATCGCGCCAAGCCGCACTACGCGGAAAGCTCAAAGCCGTACTTGGCCCAAATCTTCTGAGCCTTCTTGTTGGTCAGACAGAAGTCGATGAACGCCTTGGCTTCGTCGGCATGCTCGGAGCTCTCGGCAACGGCACCCGGGTACACGATGGGCTTGTGCGAATCCTCGGGACACACAAAGGCCTCCTCGATGCCGTCGTAGCGGAAGATATCGGAGCTGTAGACAAAACCGGCTACGCAGTCGCCCGTAGAGACATAGGCGGCGGCGGTGCCCACCTTATCGGCCAGGGCCACCTTGTCGGCAATCTCGGGAGCATACTCGCCGTCGTCGCCCTCGGTACCGGTATAGAGCCCCACGGAAGCCAGCGCCTGGTTGGCGTACTTGCCGGCGGGGACGGTCTTGGCGTCGCCAATGGCGATCTTGCCGTCCAGATTCGCGACGTCGGCGATGGCCTCGACCTTGGTGTCGGAGCCCTCGGCGCGAATGATCACGAGGTCGTTGACGAACATGTCCTCACGCGTATCGGCGTCGACGAGTTCGGCGGTCTCAGCGTCATCCATGGTGCCCTTGGAAGCGGTGACGAGCACGTCGACGGCGGCACCGGCACGCATCTGCTCAACGAGGTCGCCGGAGGCCTTAAACTGCGTGTCAGCAAAGGTGGTGCCGGTCTGGTCGGTGTAGAGCTCCTGGACCTCGGGCAGAGCCTTCTCGAGCGAGTTGGCGGCAAAGACCTGCAGCTCGACAGCTTTCTTGGAAGATGCCTTAGCAGAACCGGCACCGGAGCCAGTCGACTCAGGCGCCTTATTGCCGGAACACCCGGCAAGGCCAAGGCCGGCAGCGACGACAGCAGAGAGCGAGACGAATCCGCGGCGAGAAACCATATCGAACATATTCAACCCTTTCGGACCTTGTGCCCGGGTACCCCACCGCGGGCTTTAATCTGCAACCAGATTATACTTCTGCGCGAATAATGATAGTGAGAAATTATTCTCGCCAGAGAATATAGTTTCGAGTTAGCGTGCGCCTCGGCGTCGCTTCGGCGGAAAACAAAGGCGGAGCGGCCCATAAGGTCGCTCCGCCGCAGGTAGTGCGCTTATTTGGCGTGTCCGCCGCCCGCCGTCATCTGGGCCGCATGTTCCAGCTGGTCCGCTATGGCCTCCCAGCTTTCGCGGGCGGCCTTCGTGGAACCGGGAAAGTTTACGACAAGTGTATGACCTCGTTGCATGCAAATAGCGCGCGAGAGCATGGCGCGGCGCGTCTTGGTCATGGAGTATGCGCGAATCGCCTCTGCAATACCCGGCACATCGCGGTCGCAGACGGCACGCGTCGCCTCGGGCGTCACATCGCGCATCGAAAGCCCCGTACCGCCGCAGGTGAGCACGACGTTGGCGTGGCACTCATCGGCGGCTTCCACAACGGCATCACCAATCTCGCTGACGTCGTCGCGCACGACCACATGTGAGGCGACCGTCCAGCCCTGTGCCTCGATAAGCTCCTCGAGCGCGGCTCCAGCCTCGTCCTGGGCAAGGTCGCGCGTGTCCGAGCACGTCACGATCGAAATCTTCAACTCCATAGCGATCCTCCTATAGCACCGTTCCCTCAGGCAGGTCGACGCGAACAACGTCCACGACATCTCCCGCCTTGAGCTCGCACGGTCCTTCGTCAATACGTAGCAGGCAGTTGGCCCGCTGCATCGTGCCGAGCAGCGCCGAATTCTGCGTCTTGGCCTCGGTCACCAACAGCTCACCGGTCTCGGGGTCGCGCAAAACCGTGGCGCGATCGAAGAAGCGTCGGTCCTGGCGCTTCTTCACGCCGTGCGTCAATATCGCCTGCTGCACGGGACGCGCCCCCTCGGCAAAACCGCGCATCTTGCGAATCGCCGGGCGCGCGAGCATCTCAAAGCCCACATACGCCGCCGCTGGATTGCCCGAAAGCCCCAAATACGGCTTGCCCCCAAGCAGGCCAAACGTGATGGCCTTGCCGGGACGCATCGAGATTCGATCGAACAGTACCTCGCCCTCGCGCCGGACGAGCGTCGTCACGTAGTCGTAGTCGCCCGCCGAGGCACCACCGCTCGTAATGACAAAATCGCACTCTCGCGTGGCGCGATGCACCAGCTCGGCAATCGCCTGCTCATCGTCGGGCGCGATGCCGTAGAACACGGGCTCGGCTCCCGCATCGAGTGCCTCGGCCATCAACGCCGAGGAGTTGGAATCGCGAATCTGACCGCGCGCCGGCAGTTCACCCGGCGCAACCAGCTCCGTGCCCAGCGAGATGATGCCCACACGTGGGGCGGCGTGCACCTTCACGCTCGCGTATCCGGCGCTTGCCAGCAAGCCGGCGCCGGCCGGAGCCACGACCTCGCCGGCGTGCATCACAACATCGCCGGCATGGGCCTCCTCGGCGGCAGAGCGAACGTTCTCCCCTACCTTGGCAGGCGCCGAGAAGCGAACGTGCGAGCCCTCGTTGCCGTCACCGTCGAGCACATCGACAATCTCGTATTTCACCACAGCATCGGCACCCTCGGGCACCGGCGCGCCCGTCATGATGCGGACCGTCTCGCCCACGCCGATTGCGCCCTCAAACACATGGCCCGCGGCCTCGTGTCCGACAACGTCGAGCGTCACTGGCGCCTCGCCAGACGCCTGCGCCAAGTCCGCCGAACGCACGGCATATCCATCCATGGCGCTGTTGGCAAACGGCGAGATGTCAATATCGGCCACCGCGTCCTCGGCCAAGGGAAGACCGGCGGCCTGCCACACGGGAATCTCGACGAGATCGGTCGGAGCAACGTGCGACAGGACAATCGACTGCGCGTCCTCCAACGGAATGAGTTTCTCTGCCATATGCACCTCTTAATGCCACGGCGCACAACAAGGACGCCGATTCTTTATGCTTGCCTCAGTATAATCCCCCGACGCACGGCCGCGACTCGGTCTGTACTCGCAAATACACCTGTCGGTTGCAGGCCGCGAAACAGAATGGAAACCAACCCACCGGCTCGTCGCGTTTACTGCGTTTTATAATGCTTGCGTTGCAACCTAAAAGAGGAACGTATGGCTCATAACGACAAACCCGAAAGCGCAAACGAGGCGCAGAATCATTCCCAGCCGCTCGACGACGACGGCCTTTTCTCCCTGAACGACGTCATCATGGCAGGTAGGCAACCTGTCTCTTATACACATCTGACGCTGCCGACG